>JASHTT010000511.1 GCA_030040415.1 Streptosporangiaceae bacterium
CTGGTCGAGCCCGCTGCCGACCTGACGGTCGACGAGGTGAAGCGGTACTCGCGGCACCTCATCATCCCCGACGTCGGCATGACCGGGCAGAAGCGCCTGAAGAACGCGCGGGTGCTGTGCGTTGGCGCTGGCGGGCTCGGTTCGCCAGCTCTGCTGTACCTGGCCGCTGCTGGCGTCGGCACGCTGGGCGTGATCGACTTCGACGTGGTGGACGAGTCCAACCTGCAGCGCCAGATCATCCACGGCCAGTCCGACGTGGGCAGGCCGAAGGCCGAATCGGCGGCTGACAGCATCGCCGAGATCAATCCCTACGTGAACGTGGTGCTGCACGAGGAGCAGCTGACCTCGGAAAACGTCATGGAGATCTTCGCTGGCTACGATCTCATCGTCGACGGCACCGACAACTTCAGCACCCGTTACCTGGTCAATGACGCCTGTGTACTGCTCGGAAAGCCCTACGTGTGGGGCTCTATCTACCGGTTCGACGGGCAGGCGAGCGTGTTCTGGGCCGAGCATGGGCCGTGCTACCGGTGCCTGTACCCGGAGCCGCCGCCGCCCGGCATGGTCCCGTCCTGCGCCGAGGGCGGGGTCCTGGGTGTGCTGTGCGCATCGATCGGGTCAATCCAGGTAAATGAGGCCATAAAGCTCATCACCGGTATCGGTGAGTCGCTGGCCGGCCGGCTGATGATCTACGACGCGCTCGAGATGAGCTACCGGACCGTGCGCGTGCGCAAGGATCCGGAGTGCGCCATCTGCGGGAAGAACCCGACGATCACCGAGCTGATCGACTACGACGCCTTCTGCGGCGTCGTGTCCGCCGATGCTCAGGATGCGGCGTCCGGCTCGACGATCACCGCGACCGAGCTGAAGGGCATGCTGGACCGCGGCGACGACATTTTCCTGGTGGACGTGCGCGAGCCGAACGAGTACGAGATCGTGTCGATCCCAGGCGCGACGCTGATCCCCAAGGACCAGTTCCTGACCGGGGCTGCCCTGGAGCGGCTGCCATCGGACAAGAAGATCGTGCTGCACTGCAAGAGCGGCGCGCGGAGTGCCGAGTGCCTTGCCGTCGTCAAGGGCGCGGGCTACAGCGACGCGGTGCACGTCGGAGGCGGCGTGCTGGCCTGGGTCAACCAGGTCGATCCGAGCCTGCCCACGTACTGACGGTGGCGTGCGACCGGCGTCACGCGTCCGCCGTCAGGGGCGGCGTGGTGGCCAGAGGCCGTAAACTCCCGGTGTGACGTGGCAGTCAGAGCCGGCCGACGACGACGCCGGGAGGCCGGCTGGCATGTCACCACCGAGCACCGGCGCGCCAGCCATACCGGGCTGGCCAGGCCCTGCGCGGCGGCGGCATCGGCTGCGGTCTGTGACCTTCGGCACCCTGCTCGTGGTTGGGCTGTGCGGGCTGGGCATTGCGGCCGTCGGGACCGCACATCAGCTGCTGCCCAGGCGGTTCACCGCCACTCAGCAACGACAGATCACCGCCTGGGAGATGACCCGCCGGTGGCGAGCGCTGACGGCCAGCGAGATCTTTCCCGCCGCCGTCCGCTACGAGCTGCCAGGCTCTGCCTTGTACGCGACAGGCGGCCTGGCGCTGAGCGCCAGCCGGCTGATCATCGATACGTCGACAGGCTGCACTAAATCGTTGTCTTCGGCTGCAGCGAAGGTGCTGGCCAGGCACGACTGCGAGGCTGTCCTGCGGGCAACCTACCTGGACGCTACGGGCAGCCTGGTGGCGACCGTCGGGGTCGCCGTCCTGCCGGACACCGGCGCCGCGCTGGCGGTGGCCCGTGACCTCGGCCACAATCCGTCGGCTGAGCCGCTGCTCGCGCTGCCGGTCAGCCGGACGCTGGCCGCGTCGTTCCGTAATCCCCAGCGGCAGCTATCCCGGGTGCTGGCAGCCGGTCCGTACGTGATCTTCTCTACGGCGGGTTTCACCGACGGCAGGCATCGGGTGAACATCTCCGCTGACAGCTACCTGGACCAGGAACTGACCAGCCTGGCCACGGGCCTGTCGGCATCGGCTCGCTCGATCCTCGGCAGGCAGCCGCCCGTTCCGACCTGCCCGGGAGCCCCTGGATGCTGAGACGGGTGCGCCGCGCGCTCGCCGCGGCTGCCGTCCTGCTCGCCGGGCTGCAGGCCGCGTCCGTCCTGCTGGCCGGTCCGGCCAGCGCCGACAGCGTGCGGGATGCCGAAGGCTGGGTGCTGAACGAGCTCAACGTGTACCAGGCCTGGACAATGTCGAAAGGCAACGGCGTCGAGGTAGCTGTCATAGACAGCGGCGTCAACGGTAACGTCTCGGACCTGGCCGGCTCGGTCACCTACGGTCCGAACTTCAGCGGGGTCAGCACGCCGTCGTCCAACCCGCACTGGGGCGTGCACGGGACGTGGATGGCGTCGCTGATCGCCGGCCACGGGAACGGCCCGGGCGACGACGACGGCATCATGGGGGTTGCGCCGCAGTCCACGGTGCTGTCCATCAGGGTGATCACCGACACGGGCGACCCGAACTATGCCGCCTACGAGAAGGAGCCGGTCAGCCAGGGGCAGCACGAACTGGCGGAGGCCATCCGCTACGCGGTCAGCCACGGCGCCAAGGTGATCAGCATGTCGCTTGGCTACACCTTGCAGAGCGCCCCGGTCCGCGCCGCGCTGCAGTACGCATTCGACCACCGGGTCGTCGTCGTGGCCGCGGCCGGAAACTCGGGTAACCAGGCAGGTGCGGACGGCAGTGGCCACGCTCCCTACTCGTTCCCCGCTAATTACCCAGGTGTCCTCGCGGTCGCCGCTGTCAACTCGGCCGGCCAGGTCGAAGGGTTCTCCAGCGAGAACCTGTCGGTGCAGGTGGCGGCGCCGGGATACTACGTGCCGGCACAGGGGCGCAACGGGCAGTACTACTGGGTCACCGGCACGAGCCCGGCGTGCGCGCTGACAGCAGGTGTAGCCGCGCTGATCAAGTCCAAATATCCGCAACTGTCCGACGCCCAGGTCATCTCCGCCATCACCAGCAGCACCTCCCCTGCTAGCAGGCCGTCCGGCCGCTATGACCAGCAGATCGGGTTCGGCATCGTCAACGCAGCGGCGGCGCTCACGGTGGCGGGGAGGCTGGCGCAGCAGGCTCCGGCGGCTACGGGCATGGTTGCGAGCAGGCATTTCGGTGGTGGCATCGGGGCGGTGCCGTCGCCGCCCGTGCCCGCCCGCGGTCCCGCCGCGCTGATCCTCTATTGCTTGCTGGCGGTCGGCTGCCTGGCGGTGGTGGCATTCGCGACGAGCAGGCTGCTGGCGCTGCGCGAGACGCCTATTGCCGGACCGTCCGGCGCCGATGGGCCGATGGCTTGGGGCCATGAGCCGCGCCCTGGCGGTGCGCAGCAAGGGTTCTCTGCGTATACCCGGCCAAGCGAACCGGGAGCAGCCGGCCCGCCCGGGCGTCACGCGGCCGTCCGTGGTGATGACGATCCGGCAGAAAGGCCGTGACCGGCCGGCTGGACGGAATGACCGAGTACGCGAGCCGCGTGCTCGATGTCATCGACTCCATTGCGCCTGGTCGCGTCATGTCGTACGGCGATGTCGCCGAGTTTCTCGGCGCGGGCGGGCCGCGCCAGGTGGGCCGGGTGCTGGCGCTGTGGGGCGGTGGAGTCGCCTGGTGGCGCGTGGTGCACGCGGACGGCTCGCTGCTCCGCGGTCACGAGCAGTCCGCGCTGGCCAGGTACCGCGCCGAGGGTACGCCGCTGCGCGTGTCGGCCGACGGAGGCCAGCCGAGAATCGACATGCGGCTTGCCCGGGGAATTCCGACTCGGTAGCAGGCTGCCGCGCGGCGCTGTCCCGCTCACCGGTGGCGCCCGTTGAGGTTCCGGGTTCATACTCGGGTCAGGCCTGTGGCGTCGACGGGAGACGCAAATGCCGGGTGAGTTACGGGGTGATCGCCGTCTGCTGGACGGATCCGGTCCGCTTGCGTGGCAGCTGGGCGGCTCGTGGGGGCTGGGATCGGCGCTCATGGGCACCGTGGCCGTGATCTACCTGAGGGGAACGAGTCCCGTCGACTACCCAGTCCTGCGGGTGGGCAGCGTGCCCTCGCCGGATTTGCTGAGCGCGTTCGCCCGGCTGGCTATCTTCGTGCTGGTCGTTGCGCTGTTCGGGCTGCTCGGCGTGCTCGGCTGGAAGACGGCTGAGGCGTCCTGGCTGGCCGGTGACGGCCGGGCCAGGCTGCTCTGGACGTTGCTGGTGGGTGGTGGCGGAGTGCTCGGCTGGTCGTTCGCGGCGGTCGTCACCTTTGCCGTCCACTGGAGCGGGGGCATGCAGATCCTTTTGGCGTACACGGCGGGCGGGCTGCCCTTCGCACTGGTCGCCGCCATGCTGGCGCGCCCGTGGCGGCTCAACGCGGCTGCGGTGACGGCTTCCGTCTTGCTCGTTGCGGCAGGGTTCGTCGTCGCCGCCGGGCCGCAAGGCAACCCGAACGTCTTCGCGCTGTACGCCGACTATGCGAGGTCGGTGTTTACCGGTCGTTGAACGCCATGGCCGCTTCGACGCGCTGCGGCTTCCCGCATCGGCGTAGCAGTCCGCGCCGCATAGGCGGATCGCGGGACCCATCAACGTTGAGTGAGCGCAATTCTGTTGCCACTGGGATCGTCAATAAGAGAAGTGCGTGGCTTCCATTTGAATTCCATGGGCGGCTGAACTTCAGTGGCACCGGCTTCCAGCGCGCGCTTGTGCACGGCATCGAGGTCATCGACGAAGAATCCGAAACACGATCCGCTGTGCGGTGGCTCTGACCCGGTCTGTTCGATCGTGAGCAGGAAGAAGGAATCAGTGTTCCACGCGCCGAACTGGAAGGATGAGATGGCGTCGTTGAATTCGGCGTCGAACACCTGGGAGTAGAACGAGACCGCCGGTGGCACGTCGTCGGCGTGAATAGTGATCTGCACGGGGCGGCTCCCGCTCGGTTTAACCATCGGGCTTCCCTTCTCCAGGTATTCGTCG
>JASHTT010000512.1 GCA_030040415.1 Streptosporangiaceae bacterium
GGCGAGTTCACCTTCGACCTCGACGGCGACGTGCGGGTCATGCGCAAGGGCGACGTGGCGGTCGTGCCGTCCTGGGTGCCGCATGGCGCGTGGACCACGGACAGCCACTGCCTGGAGATCGACGTGTTCAGCCCGCCGCGGCGCAGCCTGCTGAAGCTCGCCGAGGCCCAGGCCGCCGCCGCGCAGGCGGCGGACGATCCCAGCGCGGATGAAGCCAGCGCGGCAGGCGCAGGCGCGGCCGCCGAGCCGGACGGCCAGGCCTAGGTGGACCTCGGGCTGGCCGGCCGGAAGGCGATCGTCACCGGCGGATCGAAGGGGCTGGGCAAGGCCATCGCGGCAGAGCTGCTGACGGAGGGCGCCAGCGTGGTGATCTGCTCCCGGCACGCAGCGGAACTCGAGGAGACCGCCGCCGACCTGGCCAAGCAGGCAGCAGGCGGAGGCGGAACCGTGCACGCGATGGTGTGCGACGTGACGGACCCGGACCAGGTCATCAGTTTCACCCGGGCCGCCGTCGCCGCGCTCGGCGGTCTGGACATCCTCGTCAACAACGCCGGCGGCGCCAGGCCAGGCCAATTCGGCACGCTGACCGACGACGACTGGCACGACGACATCGAGGTCAAGCTGTTCTCCCAGATCCGCTGCACCAGGGCGGCGCTGCCGGAGCTGCGGCGCAGCACGGCGGCCAGGGTGATCAACATCAACGCCGTGTACGCCCGTTACCCCGATCCCGCGTTCCTCGCGTCCTCGGTGAACAGGGCTTCCTGCCTGAGCCTGTCGAAGGCGCTGTCCATCGAGCTCGGCCGCGAGGGAATCCTCGTCAACAGCGTGAACATTGGCCTCGTGGAGACGCCGCAGTGGGAGAACATCCACCAGCGGCGGGCCCCCGACCTGCCGGCCGAGCAGTTCTTCGGCCAGCTTGCGGCCGCCGAGGTGCCGCTGCGCCGGTTCGGCCGACCGGACGAGGTCGCCGGCCTGGTGACGTTCCTGGCCAGCGACCGGGCCAGCTACATTGCGGGCGCGTCCATCGACATCGCCGGCGGCATGGGCAAATTCCTTTAAGGGGGAACGGGTCAGCATGTGCCGACTGCTCGGGTACTGCGCGACAAGTGAGGCGTCGCTGGAAGACGTGGTCGGGGCTGACGGTCTCAGCGAGTTCACCGGCCTGTGCGCGCTGCACGGCGACGGCTGGGGGATGGCCTGGCACGAAGGCGCACAGCCGGTCGTCCGCAAGTCGCCGGTACGCGCCGACAGCGAGCCCGAGTACGACAAGCTGGCCCGTGAGCCACTCAGCGACATGGGCCTGGTCCACCTGCGCTGGGCCACCCCTGGCCTTGGCGTGTCCGAGGCCAACAGCCACCCGTTCAGGTACGGCGACTACGTGCTCGCGCACAACGGCGCGATCCACCCGCAGGACAGGCTCGGCGAGCTGCTGCCGCCGGCCTGGGAAAGCAGGCTCGTCGGCACGACCGACAGCGAGCGGTATTTCCTGCTGATCATGTCGCGGCTGGCGAAGTACGGCGGCGACATGGTGGCCGCGATAGCCGGAGCGGCGGCCGACATCGACGCCAGGTTCGAGCCGAACAGCCTGAACGCGATCCTGCTGTCTCCGGACAGGCTGTACGCGGTCAGCTGGTACCACCGCGACCGCGTGCCAGAAGCCAAGCTGCGCGCGTTCGGCTACGACCGCCCCGACGAGATCGCGGCGTACTTCGACCTGTCTTACCGGGTGACCGACCGTGCCGTGGTGGTCGCGAGTTCGGGCTGGCCGCAGTCCGGCTGGACGCCGCTGCCGAACCGGCACGTGCTGGTTGCCGACCGCCGGACTCTGTTCGCCCAGGTACTCCCGCTGACCCTTTCCGGCGACCCCTAGCCGCGTCGGTTTAGCCAGCTGTCGGCCTCGGCGACCGGCCTTACGGCGCCGAGCTCGGCGAACACGGCCCGGGCAGCAAGCAGTGCTGCGGCGGCCTGCGGGTTCCCGGCCTGCCGTCGGCAGCGGCCGAGCCCCAGCAGGGCAAGCCCGTGTTCCAGCGCATGACCGTACTTGTGCCAGCCGGCCTCGGCGCGCGCGTAAAGCTGCTCCGCGACCGGGTCGCCGGTGGCCTCGGCGATCGCCGCCATGGCGCTCTGCGTTTCGAGTCGCTGGCGCCACTGCGCGGGTGGAGCCGCGTCTCTCGCGATGCGCTGGGCCTTGTCGACCTCGCCGACGGTGAGGCAGGCCCGGACGAAGTCGGCGAGGTAGCACCCGCCCCAGTGCCAGCTGGCGGGCGCGGCCGGGGCGAGCACGCGCTCATATTCCTCGACTAGGCGCAGCACCTGCGCCGTGTCACCCTCGGCGGCCGACAGCGTGACGGCCGCGGTCAACGTGTGCACGAGCTGTTCTATCGCGTACTCCCTCGCGTCCGCCAGCACCGGGTCGAGCAGCCGGTGGGCTTCCGCCACCGCCTCGCGCCAGCAGAACGCGGTTGCGCAATACGGCTCCAGGTAGACAGCGTGTCCTACGGCGTAGATTCGCTGCCGCCACTCGCTAGCCATCGCCAGTGCCTCGTCCCACCGGCCGAGATCGAGCATGTAGGCAATGCCGCAGGTGACGCTGAAGGCCTCGGAAGAGCTGCCGCGCCGGGCATGCAGCGCGCGGCTTTCCTGCGCGGCCGCCAGCGCCGGTGCCGGACCCTCGGCGCGCCACAACCCGTCGGAGGCCTGCATGAGCGCGTTGGATAGCTCGATGAGGCCATAGTGGCGGGCCAGCCTGATCGACTCGCGCGCGTCATCAAGGCAATCAGGGTCGCCGAGCATCGCCCGCGCTTGCGCGCGCCACGCCAGCGCCAGCACGCGCCAGTTGCTGTCGGACGGCACCAGCTCGAGGACCCGGCGGCAGAGCTCGAGCGCCTGCACCGGACGTGCCTGGTAGACGCGGATGAACGCCATGTAGTGGTACGCCATTGCAAGTTCTTCACTTGGCCCCAGGGTCTCGAGCAGCGCTACCGCGGATTCGGTCAGCCGCTCCTCTTCGGCTAGGTCGTTGTGGCGGCCGGCGATCTCGCTGCCAAGCCAGAGCAGTGCCAAGCCCGCATGCCGCGTGTCGTCGTGCTCTCGGGCGAGCGCCAGGGCTTCTTCGAGCGCCCGCTGGCCCTGCTCGGTTTTGCCGACACCGACGCTGGCATGACCCCACTCGCACAGCGCGCCGACCCGTTCCGGGTCACCCGGGTCGAACAGGCTTACCGCCTTGGCGTAATGCCGCTCGGCCGCGGCCGCGTCCAGCGCCTTGGCCCGGGCTCCGGCGGTGGCAAGCCGGCGTGCGGTAGCCGGGCGCAGCCGCGCGGCGGTGGCACTGTCACCCCGCGCCTCCGCGAGTTCCAGTGCGGTGACCGCATGGTAGCCGACGAGCTGGGCGACGTCGGCCCTGTGCTCTGCGCTGCGCGCCTCCAGCCAGCCGGCGGCGGCTAGGTGGCGGGTCACCCGTACGGCGCGGGGCAGCGCAGCGTAGGCCGCATCACGGACCAGCGCGTGGGTGAACCGGTACTCGGCTTGGTCGGCAATGCTGCTGCGGGGGAGCATTGCGACGAACCCGGAAGTGGCGAGGTCGCGTAGCGCGCCGCGCACCTCTTGCTCGGGTAGCTCGGCCACTGCGGCCAGCGCGCCGGACCAGAAGACGCGGCCTATCACCGCTGCGGCTCCGAGCAGCGCCTTCTGCTGCGGCGGCAGCGCGTCCAACCGGGCGCTGATAAGCCCCGACAGGGTGTCCGGCATCGGTAGATCGGCCGTGGCGGCGAGTTCAGCTACCCGGCCGCGGCGGTGCACCGCGCCCTGCTCGGTAAGCAGGTGGATAACCTGCTCGGCGAACAGGGGGTTGCCGCCGACCTGTTGCAGGAGCCTGGCCTCAAACCGTGCCTCGAGCTGCGCATCGAGCAGGTCAGCGATAAGGGCCGCGGTGTCGTCGTCGTCGAGCGGCTCGAGCATGAGCCTGGTGAATGCCCCCCCGTCGGCTCGCAAGTCCGTGGACCTGCGCATTAGATCCGGCCGGGCTGTCAGCACGACGACGACCGGCACGTCAGCCGTCCGCTCGGCGAAGTAGCCGAGAAACGCCAGCAGGTCGGCATCCGCCCAGTGCGCGTCTTCCACCACCAGCACCAGCGGCGACTTCTCAGCGAGCGCCTGCAGGAACTGGCACCACGCCGCGAACCTGTCGCGCCGGCTGGCACCTGCCTCGCTCGCCATCCCGGCCAGCGGTGCCAGCCCGGCCGTCAGCCACGGCCGGTCTGGCTCGCCGAACCCGGTCAGGCCGGCCACCGTGCGGGTCAGCTTATCCCTGACCGTCTGCTGATCGTCGGAGTCGAGGATCCCGGCCTCCGCCCTGACGATCTCGGCGAGCGGGTAGAACACCACGTCGTCGCCGTACGGCAGGCACCTGCCCTGTCGCCAGCACACCGGCTCGCTGCGCTGGTCGATCCAGCCGAAGAACTCCGCTGCGAGCCGCGACTTGCCCGCGCCCGGCTCCCCGATCACCAGGACCAGCTCAAGCCCGGGCCTTGTGCTGGCGCGACGATAGGCCGCCTGCAGGACCGCCAGCTCGGCGCTCCGCCCGACGAACCGGGTAGCAGATCGAGCCCCCGCCTCGCCGGCCGGGACCTCGTGCATGCCTGTCGCCTGCCAGCGTGCCAGCGGGGCAGCTTTGCCCTTCAGCACGGCAGGAGCGAGCTCGGCGTACGCCACTTGCGCGGCGGTCAGCGAACGCGTGCGCTCTGCGACCACCACGGTCCCGGGCTCGGCGCTGGCTTGCAGCCGGGCGGCGACGTTGACCACGTCCCCCGCGATGAGACTCTCACCCAGGTCCGGCCGGGCGGCGAGGCTGACCAGCACTTCACCGGTGGCGAGGCCGATCCGCACCGCGAGAGCAGGGCCGCTGCTAGCGTCGTTGGCGCGGTCGATCGCCGCAAGGATGGCCAGCCCGGCACGGACCGCTCGCTCGGCGTCGTCGCCGTGCGCGACAGGGGCACCGAACACCGCCATCACCGCATCGCCGATGAACTTCTCCACGGTCGCGTCATGGCCGTCCAGGACGGTGCGCAGCAGACCGTGATAAGCCGCGAGCCAGACCTGCACGTCCTCCGGATCGGCTCCGTCCGCCCGCGCCGTTGCGCCGACCAAGTCGCAGAACAGCACCGTGACAAGCTTGCGCTCGGTCGTCAGGCCTGCCGGTGGCGCACCGAGCGGCCGACCGCAACCGCCGCAGTAGCGCATGACGTCGGGCCAGGACTGACCACACGCCTCGCACCGCATTGGCAACCTCGCACTACCGGTCGAAGCCTGCTAGTACAACCGCTGCGGGGCCATTGCGACAGGGCAATTAACGTCGTTCCGCAAGCCTGACGCCGACGCTATGGCGGCTGCGTCAGCCCGCCGAGAGTTCGTCTTCGGGTCCGGGGTCCGGCGGCAGGATCTCCACCGATTCCGGTTCAGACCCTGGCGGCAGCACCTCGTCGGCCTCGTCTCCCGGTTCCGGCGGCAGCGGCGAAGCCTCAGCGACTACGGCGCCTGGCGGCAGTGGCGACGATGATTCGTCGGACCCCGGGTCCGGCGGCAAGGGTGACGTCTCGCTCATGGACACCTCCTGCGCGCAAGTGTCTCGCATCGAGGGTCCGGCCGCTAGGCTCGCGCAGATGAGAACGGCGATCCTCGACCATGTCGCGATCGCGACGCGGGAACTGACCCACGGCTGGGGCCTGTTCGGCGGCCTGCTCGGCGGGAGCTGGGTCTACGGCGGCGACGATCCCGGCTTTTGGTGGGGCCAGTTGCGGTTCGCCACCGGCCCCAAGATCGAGTTGCTCACGCCGACGGGTGGCCCGGACGCGGCGTTCCTCGAGCGGTTCCTGGCCTCGCGCGGAGCCGGCCCGCACCACCTGAACTTCGCCGTCACTGACATCGGCGAGATCCTTGCCAGGGTGCACGCGCTCGGTATTGAGCCGGTCAACGTTCGCCTGGCCAGCCCTACGTGGAAGGAAGCATTCCTGCATCCACGGGACGCTCAGGGGATCGTCATCCAGGTCGCCCAGCCTGGCGGCCCAGCGCCCCGGTACGCGCGGCCGGCCGAGCTGCCAGCGCCCGGCACGCCCTGCGACTTCGCGCTAGCCGAACACCGTGTCCAGGACATCGACGCCGCGATCCGGCTGTACACGCGCGCTCTCGACGGCGAGATCACCAGCCGCGGAGGCCGAGCGGATACCGCGGTCGCGGACCTGACCTGGCACAACGGCGCGCGACTACGACTCGTGCAGGCCGCCGACGCCGGGCAGGCAGGGCTTGGCAGCCTGCACTTCATCAGGCACGCCGCGGCCTTCAGCGCAGCTGAGCTTGACCTGGCCGCCGGCCTGTCTGACCGGCTCGGCGTGTCGCTCGATCTGCTGACGAGCGGCACCGCGAAGTCGGCCGGGCCGGCTGACAGCGGGGCTGGGTGATGCGGCGGCCTGGCACGACAACCGAGGTTGACGTGCTGGTCGTCGGGTTCGGCGTGGCCGGCGGCTGCGCAGCCGTCGAGGCGGCAGCGGCCGGCGCGTCGGTGCTGGTGCTCGAACGCGGCACGGTCGCCGGCGGTACCAGCGCGATGGCCGGCGGGCACTTCTACCTCGGCGGCGGCACGGCAGTCCAGCAGGCGACCGGGTTCGACGACAGCCCGGACGAGATGTACGCCTACCTGATGGCGGTGACTCCGGAGCCGGAGGCCGGCAAGATCCGCGCCTACGCGGACGGCAGCGCGGATCACTGCGACTGGCTGGAGAACCTTGGCTTCCAGTTTGA
>JASHTT010000513.1 GCA_030040415.1 Streptosporangiaceae bacterium
CGGTGACCCACCTCGGTATGGATCGCGTAGGCGAAGTCCACCGGCGTGGCGCCCTGCGGCAGGGCGATCACCTCGCCCTTCGGCGTGAACACGTATACCTCGGCGCTGCCGAGGTCGAACCGCAGCGTGTCGAGGAACTCGGCCGGGTCCTCGGTCTCCCGCTGCCAGTCGACGAGCTGGCGCAGCCACGCCATGTCCGCGGCGTTCCCGGCGGCCGACATCTGTTCCTTGTACTTCCAGTGCGCGGCGACGCCGTACTCCGCGCGCTGGTGCATGCCCCAGGTCCTGATCTGCAACTCGACCGGTTTGCCTTCCGGCCCGATCACCGTCGTGTGCAGCGACTGGTACATGTTGAACTTCGGCATCGCGATGTAATCCTTGAACCGGCCGGGGACCGGCTTCCACCGCGCGTGCACGGTGCCGAGCACCGCGTAGCAGTCTCGCAGCGAGTCCACGAGGACTCGGACGCCTACCAGGTCGTAAATATCATCAAAGCTGACATTACGGGCGATCATCTTCTGATAGACGGAGTAGTAGTGCTTCGGCCGGCCGCTGACCGTCGCCTTGATCTTCGCCTCGCGCATGTCCTCCTGGACGTCCTCGATGACCTCCTGCAGGTAGGACTCGCCCCGCGGGGAACGTTCCGACACCAGCCGCGCGATCTCGTCGTACCGCTTCGGGTACAGGGTGGCGAACGCCAGGTCCTCGAGTTCCCACTTCACGGTGTTCATGCCCAGCCGGTGCGCGAGCGGAGCGAAGATCTCCAGCACCTCGCGCGACTTCTGCTCCTGCTTGGCCCGGGGCTGGTAGCGCAGCGTGCGCATGTTGTGCAGCCTGTCGGCCAGCTTGATGACCAGCACCCTGATGTCGCGGGACATCGCGACGACCATCTTGCGCACGGATTCGGCCTCGGCCGCGTCGCCGTACTTGACCTTGTCCAGCTTGGTGACGCCGTCGACGAGTGAGGTGATGTCAGAGCCGAAGTCGGCCAGCATCTCATCCAGCGTGTACTCGGTGTCCTCGATCGTGTCGTGGAGCAGCGCCGCGCAGATCGTGTCGTGCGGCATGCCGAGTTCGGCCAGAATCGTGGCCACGGCCAGCGGGTGGGTGATGTACGGATCGCCGGACAAGCGCGACTGCCCGGCATGCATCTGGGCCGCGACCTCGTACGCCCGCTCGATCAGCCGCGTGTCGGCCTTGGGATGCGTCGTGCGGACTGTCCTGATCAGCGGCTCGAGCACGGGATTGGCGCCGCCGCGGGACACGTTCAGCCTGGCGAGAGTCCGGCGGACAGCTGCGGTTCCCGATGACCCTTCAGCCGTAGCCTGCCCGGGCGCCGCCTGGTCAGCTGGCGCGGAATTGCGCCGGTTCCGGCCGCTCGCCGAGCGCCCGGCGGGCTTCTTGCCCGCGTCCCCGCCGCCGGCGCCTGACGACCGGCCCGCCCGTACGACCTTGGCCGCGGCACGGCCCGCCTTACCGGCCTTGCCCGGCCGGTCAGAGTCTGCCGACCCGGCGCGACCGGCCTGTCCGGGCTCATCCTCCGTCGGGGTTGCCCCCTCTTCCGGCCGGCCATGCCCATCGCCGGACTGACCTGCGCCGTCGCCCGGCTGACCTCCGCCATCGCCCGGCTGGACTGCACTATCGGCCGAGGCGACGAGGCTAGCGCCCTGCGGATGCCGGACCTGAGGGCGCGCGCCTACCGCCTCTGCCACCCCGTTCTCCGCCCCCGGCAGTTCCTGGGTGACATCGGTGCCAGCCGCTTTGGCCGTCGCCACGTCACCAGCCACACGCTGCTCCTCACGTCCATCCTGTCTGTCAAGTCTATCGATGGACGATTCAGGACGTGCCCGGCTCCTTGCGTTGCGTCACTCGGCGAGCAAGGCTCGCACGGACAAACCGTCCAGTTTCGCCCGCCCAGAGAGGAATCCGAGTTCCAGGAGCACCGCAATCTGCTGCACGGTGGCCCCGCTACGGCTGACGAGTCCGGCCGCCGCAGCAGCGGTGCCACCAGTAGCCAGCACATCGTCGATGATCAGCACCCGATCACCGGGAGCGAACGCATCGGTGTGCACCTCGACGGTCGCTACACCGTACTCAAGCTCATACGTCTCGGCGAAGGTGTCCGCGGGCAGCTTGCCCGCCTTCCGGACCGGCACGAACCCGGCGCCGAGGGCGAGCGCCACGGGCGCGGCAAAGATGAAGCCGCGGGCCTCGATGCCGACGACCTTGTCCACGCCCTCGTTGCCGGCCGCCAGCGCGGCCACGGTCTCGGCGAACGCTCGACGGTCTGCCAGCAACGGCGTTATGTCCTTGAACACAACGCCCGGCCGCGGGTAGTCGCGCACCTCGCGGATCTTTGACCGCAGCAGCGCTTCCAGGTCGGCGACTGCGGCGCCGTCCGGGCTAGCCGGGCTGATGCCGGGCGCACCCGCCGCCGCGGGTGCAGCGGCTTCGTCAGCCACCGCCGGCTACCGCCGCTTCTTCTTGCCGCTCGGACGCCGCTTGGCTGACGGCCTCCTGACAGGCTGCTGGCGGGCTCCGGCCGGCCTGCTGCCGGATGCGCGGACTGCGCTGCCTGCTGTGGTACGGGAGGCGGGCACCGGATCGGCGGCTGTCGCCGCTTCGTCGGCAAGCTCGCCGTCCTCCACGTCCTGGTCGTCGAGGTCTGGTTCGGTGAGCCCCACGGCGGTGGCCCCGCCGTTGGTCGCGACCGCACCGCCGTTGCCGGTCGCGGTGGATGCGCCCGCCGCCGCGGCCCTGCGCTGCGCGGCCCGGCCGCCGGACGCCTTGAGCGCGATCTGCCTGGCCAGCTGCTTGTACTGGTGCTCGCGTTCCTTCAGGTCCGTCAGCACTGGGGTCGCGATGCAGATAGAGGAGTAGGTGCCGGACAGCATGCCGACGAACAGGACCAGGGACAGGTCCTTGAGCTCGCCGTTGCCGAGCAGCGCGGTGCCCACTACCAGGATCGCCGTGACCGGCAGCAATGCGATCAGCGAGGTGTTGATGGATCGCACCAGGGTCTGGTTCAGCGCCAGGTTGGCCGCATCGCTGTAGGTGCTGCGCCGCGTCGCGAGCAGCGGCGCGGTATTCTCCCTGACCTTGTCGAAGACCACCACCGTGTCGTACAGCGAGTAGCCGAGGATGGTCAGCAGGCCGATCACGGTGGCAGGGCTGACCTGGAAGCCGGTCAGCGCGTACACCCCCACCGTGATCACGATGTCGTGCAGCAGCGCGACAAAGGCCGCGGCGGCCATCCGCCACTCGAACGCGACGGTCAGGTAGATCACGATCACTATCAGGAACGCGATCAGCGCCTCGAGCGCCTTTTCGGAGATCTGTGACCCCCAGCTTGCGCTCACCGCGGTAACCGAGATGTTCTTCGCGGCGACGTGGAACGCGTGCGCCAGTGCGTAAGAGACACGCAACTGGCCCGCCGAGCCCAGTGACCCGGTCTGAATCTGCCAGAACGGCTTGCTGCTACCGAACGGACGCACGTACTGCACGACCGGGCTGGACGCGCCCGCCCCCGTGACAGTGCTCAGGATCTTCGCCTCGGCGGTCGCCGGAGCGCCGTACAGGGTGAACTGCGACCCGCCCTTGAAGTCGATGCTGTAGTCCAGCCCGCGCAGCAGCAGCGCCGCGATGGCGATCACCAGGATGCAACCGGAGATCGTGTACCAGAGCTTGCGCTTGCCAACGAAGTTGACCGAGACCTCGCCGCGGTACAGCCGGCCAGGTACCGAGCCTAGCCGCGACATAATGCCGGGCGCCGCCATCACGCCTCCTTCGGGTTCCGCGACGTGGCTGCGGCGCCACCGGTCGCTGGCCTGGCCGGACGTCGGCCACCGCGCCATGGCGAGCGCATGCCGAGCCTGGACGGATCGAGGCCGGACCACCTATGACCCTGCCCGTAGAACTTCGTTCTGGCCAGCAGGGTGACCATCGGCTTGGTGAACAGGAACACCACCACTACGTCGATCAGCGTGGTCAGGCCGAGGGTGAACGCGAACCCCCGTACGTCGCCGATCGCGAAGATGTACAGCAGCAGCGCGGCCAGGAACGACACCGTGTCGGACACCAGGACTGTCCGCCTGGCCCGCACCCAGCCCGCCTCGACTCCAGCACGCAGTGATTTCCCGTCGCGTACCTCGTCACGCAATCGCTCGAAGAACACCACGAACGAGTCGGCGGTGATGCCGATCGCCACGATCAGTCCGGCAACGCCGGCCAGCGTCAGGTCGAACCCCTCGTACTTGCTGAGCAGGACCACCGACAGGTAGGACAGCGCGGCGGCGATCGCCAGGCTGGACACCGAGACCACGGCCAGCGCCCGGTAATACAGGAACGAGTAGATCACCACGAGCAGCAGCCCGATGGCACCGGCGAAGAGGCCGGCTGTCAGCTGCGCGGAGCCGAGCTGCGGTGAGACCGACGAGGTGTCCAGGTTCTTGAACGACAACGGGAGCTGGCCGTACTTGAGGATGTTGGCCAGCTGGGTCGCTGAGGTCTGCGTGAACGGGGCCGCCGAGCTGCCCTGGATCTGGCCGCTCGGGCCGAACGCGCTCTGCACCTGCGGCGCGGACACGATGTTCCCGTCCAGCACCACGGCCAGCAAGTCGAGCGTCGAGGAAGTCGCGTTCGTGTCGACGGTCGGGTAGTAGTCGTCGGCCATCTTCGTGGTCAGCGCCAGCAGCCGCCCCGAGGCAGGGGACTTGACGTTGAACTGGATCACCCAGCCCGACTGGAGGTACTGCGCGCTCGCCGAGCTCAGGTCGGTGCCGCTGATCACGGCCTTGTCCAGCGCGTACTTGTCGCCCTGATAGCAGACGACGAGCTGCCTGTCCGGCCTGTCCCACGTGATGGGGTCGTTGCCGTACAGCTTCTCCTGCCAGTTCTTGTCGGTGCAGTTGACCTCGTTGAACTCCTTGACCGTGGCCGCCGAGAGCAGTTTGGCGTTGCCCTCTCCATCGGCCGTGGTGGACAGCACGGGCTTGGTCGACGTGCTGGCGCTAGGGCTGGGGCTCGCAGAGGGCGAGGTGCTTGGCGACGACGAGGCCTTCGGGGTGGATTTGGCCGTCGATCCAGGCATCAGCTTTGCGCTGACGGCCTTGCCGGAGCCAGCCGTGCTGGTCGAGGACGCCTTCGGACTCGCCGAGGCCTTCGGGGTGGCCGACGGCGAGGCTGATGCTGACGGTGACGGGCTAGGCGAGGTCGTGGTGGTCGGCGTGGTGGTATTCGGCGCGATCAGGAGCACCTGCCGGAACCGGAGCAGCGCCGTGCTGCCGACCAGTTGCTCCACCTGCGTGGCGCCCTTGCCAGGCACCGAGACGACGATCTCGTTGTTGCCCTGCTTCACCACCGACGCGTTGGCCAGGCCGTCACCCTCGACCCGGTTGGTGATGATGTTCTTGGCCTCGTTCATCGCCGACGCGCTCGGCGGCACCTTGTTGTGATCCGGGGTAACCGCCTGCAGCGTGATCGTGGTGCCGCTGGACAGGTCGAGCCCAAGTGCGACTTTGAAGCTCCGGTGCCAGTGCCCGGGGTTGCCGAGGTTGGCGCCGAGCACACCAAGCAGCATTACCACCAGCAGCGCGGCAAGCGCCGCCAGATAACGCCCCGGCCGGGAGGTTGGATTCGAAGGGGCCACGAGTGGTCTGTCTTTCGGTCGGCCAGCAGCGCCGCTGCTAGATGCTCATGTCTCCGCGGTCGTCCGAGGACGTCGAGGACTCGTCAAAGTTAACGTCCGGGACGGTCTGCCGTATCCCGTCAGGCTCGTCATCGGGCACCACGTTCAGGATCGCGCGGCGCATCATCTTGACCTGCACGTTGGGCGCGATCTCCACGATGACGTTCTCGTTGTCCCCGTCGACGACCCGGCCGTAGATGCCCGCCGTGGTGCGGACCCGCGCGCCGTTGCCGACCTGCTGCTGGGCCTGCTGGGCCTGCCGCTGCCTGTTGCGCTGCGGGCGGATCATAACGAAGTAGAGCAGGACGAACAGCACGATGATGACCAGCAGCGGCGTGTAGTCACCCGTGCTGGACGTGCTCTTGCTAGCTGCGAGAATCAGTGTCCCCATCGAGGGGCATCCTTCCGATTAGTTTGTGCTACCGCGGCCGGATGGCCGGGCCGACC
>JASHTT010000514.1 GCA_030040415.1 Streptosporangiaceae bacterium
GTGCGCGCCTGCGACCTGAGACCCGGGCGCAGTTGCAGCGTCATGTCCGCGTTGCCGTCGTCGTAGCTGCCCTGCGAATCGTCTGTGAGGTACAGAAAGCCCGCGTCGTCGCGGGCGGTCCAGCGGAAGCGCTCCTCGAGTACCAGGCCGTGGTGATCGGGTCCTGGCCAGCCGCGGGCGTGTACCTGGAAGCTGGCCGCACTCGGCTGCGACTCGATCCCCGTGATGACGCACTGCACACCCTCTAGCTCGGCCAGCTGCGCGGCCAGCGGGACGACGCCGACGGGGCCGTCGCCGTAACCGGCGAGCATGACCAGCCAGTCGTCGGGCAGCTGGCCCGGACTGCACTGCGCGAGCTGTGACGGCAAGTTGAGGTCGAGCAGGCGCGCGGCGGCGGCGAGCCTGCGCAGAGCAGGCGCGTCTGGCGCCAGCAATCCCGCTCCGATCAGGACGGATGCAGCGTCCATGACGAAAGGCTCGTCAGGCAGGTCCATCTCGGGGTCTTGCCGGTCCAGCAGCAGGCAGAGCGTGAGGTGGTCCAGGTATCGGCCCGCCGCGCCGTCCGGCAGCGACGTCGACGTTGTCGGCAGGGCGGGCTGCGTGGCGCCGAGGTGGATCCGTACGGGCTCCGCGGTCGGCAGCAAGACATCAATCCAGCGCGTCGAGGGGGCAGGAACTGGATGAAGGTCGAACGTGCCGTCCCAGCGCTCGTCGTCGCCGCCTCCGCTGAAGTAGGCGGCGTAGTGCGTGCCCTTGTCATCCACGGCGGTGCACTGGCCCAGGCCGAAGTCGGGACCGTCCTCGTCATCCGGGTCGGGCTCGAGGGCCGACGGCAGACGCCTGGCCGTGACCGTCAACGCCGCGCCGCGTGCATCCAGGATCAGCGTGCCAAGGTAGACCAGCGAACGCGCTTCGACGGTGACAGGGGCGCCAACAGGGATGGCGCGCATTGGGCCGGCTGCCGCGGCGGTCGGCGCGGTGACACCGGTGCCCGCAGACAGCGGAGCGTACGTGTCGTCCACCAGGCCGCTGTGATCGATCAGGCTGCGGGCGGCCAGCGCGGTCTGAAGGCCGCCAACTACCTCGGTCAGCGTGACGTCGTCGATGGCACCGACGTTTCGCAGCACCGCGGCCACCATCTCGACGCGGTCCAGGCACTCCTGCGCCTTCGGTGGCGTGCGCGCGTGGCCGAAGCGCGCGCGCAGGTGTGCGCGCGCATGCCAGACGTGCAGCGCCGTGTTGTCCCGTACGCCGGCCATGGCTGTCAGGACGCGCTGCCGCGATCCGCGCGCGGGCGCGGACGGCCCGCTGGCTGGCGCCGTGCTGAGGACCGAGCGATAAGACGCTCGGGTGTGGTACGAGGCTGCCCGCAACAAGGCGACAGAGCCGTGACTGCCAGCCGCATAGCGCGCCAACTTCAGCTGCCGGTACCGCGGGAAGCTCAGCGCCCGCCGCAGTTCCGCTTCCGCCTCGAGCCGGAGGTAGATCTCGGCTTGCTCCGCGTGCCTCGCGACGACACCGCCGCGTCCAGCCTCTGGCGCGCGGTCGCCGTGCTGTTTGCCGGGCGCAGCGTTACCGCTGCGCTGTGGGTCCGGGACGTCGTCCTCGCTCCCAGCCGTCATCTCTACCCCCGATCACCGACTGGAATGGCAGACACGATATATCGTGAGCGCTAAATGCCGCAACGCCATTTGTGGCCGGCGTTCCGGAGCTCAGCCCTGCGGGTGGCCTGCGCAGCCGCAGGCGCCGCAAGCAGCGCGTACGCGGCCAGAAGCGGCTAGATGCCGACGTAGCTGGTCACCTCGACCCGGGTAAGCGTGATGAGCCGCACGCCCTTTAGACGTCATCGGCAACATGGCCGCTATTGACAAAGAAAATTTGTATGTAAAAATTTTCCTGTGCAAGACGTCTGTTACCTGGAGCGACCCGAGCAAGCCGCGGCGCTGCTCAAGCCGGGCCGGATCGACATAGTAAGGCTGCTCGCGGAGCCCCGCTCCTGCACTGACGTCGCCACGCAGCTCGGTCAGGCGCCGCAGAAGGTCTACTACCACGTCAAGCAGATGCAGCAGGCAGGCCTCGTCGACCAGGTCGACCAGCGCCGGATTCGCGGCATCACCGAGGGCATCTACCAGGCGGCCGCCAGCTCCTACTGGCTGTCGCCCGATCTGGTCGGCGTGCTCGGGCCGCGGCGAGCGCGCGACGAGCTGAGCCTCGGCTATCTGCTCAGCCTCGCCGAGGAGTTGCAGAGCGACTTGGCGATGCTCGCGCGCAAGACGGGCGACCGGCCGTCGCTCGGCCTGTCCGGCGAGGTCAGGCTGCAGCCCGACGAGCGAGAGCAATTCCTCGCCGACCTTCGGGGTGCGCTGCAGGACGTGCTGACGCGCTACGGCAGTGGCGACGGCGACCCGTTCCGAATCGCATTTGCCTGCTACCCACGAGAGGAAGACCCGTCATGACCTCTACGTACACCCTGCGCACAGTCATCGGAGCGCCGCCCGCCGCCGTCTACGCCGCTATCACCGAGCAAGCCGCACTCCAGACCTGGCTGGCCGAGCGCGCCGAGGTCAGGCTGGCGGACGGCGTATTCGGCTTCTGGGGAAGGTTCACCCCAGAAGGGGAACGCGACAAGCAGCGGCTGCTCACCTTCGAGCCGGACTGCCGGCTGAGCTTCTGCTGGAATCTCCAGGACGCGCTTACTCAGGTCGACGTCGAACTGGAGCGCGCCGGGTCCGGCACGGCGCTGACCCTCAGGCACGCCGGCGTGCCCGAGCGGCCGGACGGCGTTGCCGCGGTCAATGACTTCTGGAAGCTGTCGCTTGCGAACCTGGCTAGCTACGCCGAGGGCCGCGCGCTGGCGCCGAAGTGCGACTTCACCGCCAGGCGGCCAGGTGAGGTCCGGGCCACGGTTGAGATTGCCGCGCCTGCTGCCGAGGTATTCGCGTCGCTGACCGAGCCAGACCTGCTGGACCGTTGGATCGCCGAAAAGGCCGAGGTCGACCCGGAGGTCGGTGGACGGATGGACTTCGGCTGGGGCGCGGGTCCGGTCAAGATTCTCGAGCTGGACCCGGACAAGGCGCTCGCCTATTCCTGGCACTACGACAACGAGCCCGAGACCGTGGTTCGCTGGGAGCTGGACGGCTCTGGCGGCCGCACCTACCTAACGATCGTGCACAGTGGCTTCGGTGACCGGCCGACGGACGACTACCAGCTCGGCTGGCAGGCGTTCCTCGTCACGCTCAAGCGGATGCTCGAGCTAGCCGAGTCGTGGCAGCCGGTCGAGACGCTGACGGCGTGAAGCAGGCGCAGTCCTGGCCGCCGACCGGCCGCTCGCGCCGATGACGCTGGCTCTGCGGCTGGTCAACGACCTCGGCCCATGTTCCGGCCGAAGATTGCTATCAGCCCCAACGGCACGACGCCGAGGATCATCCAACGCGAGTGACCGCCGGTGAGTGCGGCGAGGACGGCAATGAACGCTACGCAGAGCCCGGTGATGAGGAAGCCTTGCCAGGTCTGCGGCCGGGTGCCGTAGCCAAACCGCTTGGGGCCGAACCAGGGTCGTTTGCCTTGCCCGAAGCCCGGGTCGTCATCGCTCATGGTGTGGTGCTTCCCTTCCTCGCCTGGCCGGCTACTGCATCGCCGGGCGGATGAACAGCCCGGCGACCTTGCCGTTGCCGTCCAGCGCCACCCTGCCGGTCCGATCGCCGGCCTCGAAGTGCAGCGGTATCTCTACCACGGTGTTCTCGTCGAGTGGGTAGGCCAGTGGTTCGCCCATCCGCTCGAAGCTGCCGATCATGCCGATCGTGTGCGCCCAGCCCGCCGCCAGTCGTTCGGCGCTGAGCGCCGCGCGCGTCCGGTCGTCGAGATCCCGCAGGGCGTCGTTCCAGCGGCTGTCGGCGATCGCGGTGAATATGGCGACGGCGGTATCCACCGCGCCGGGCCGCGTCTCGTGCGTCATAGGCGCACCCGTGCGCGGGTCGACGGGCCGGCCGAACCGCTGGAACGCGGCCTGCCTGGTCGTGTCGAGCGCATCGCCGATCTCCTTCCAGCTATGGCCCGCTGCTCGTGCTCGGTCCACTGCGGCTTGCAGCGCCGCCGCCGCGGCCGCCGACAAGTCCCGCGCCGCTGCCACCCCGGCCACTGTCCCGCCGTCTCTGCTCAGTTCCGCCGCGACCCGGTCCGCTGCCTCGCGGACCTGGCCGCCTATCGGATCCAGCGACGCCATGGCATGCTTAGCTTTACCGCTTGGTGGGTCATCTGTCAATTCAGTCTTTACGAGCGCGACTGCAGTGCGCTGCCGATCGCGCCGCGCTGCGCTCCGGCAAGTGGCATCACAATAGAATCGCCTGCGGCCTCT
>JASHTT010000515.1 GCA_030040415.1 Streptosporangiaceae bacterium
CGGGGTCGGGTTCGGTGAGGCGGCAGGATCCGCGCGACACCCCAGCCGATCCGGTCAGGGTGGCCGAGCAGGACCGGTTCCGGCTGCGGACGATGACAGTCCCGGCCGGGCTTTTGGCGCCGCGGCGGGCCTGGAAGCTGGTGACCTGGACGTGCACTTGGACGGGCTGGCCGGCGGCCGCGGTGGCCGGTGCGGAATTGATCGTCGTGCTGGTCACGCCCGGCGCGGCGCCGACCTGGAGGTCGCCGCCAGGTGCATAGAAGTAGGAGGGATCGGTGGAGTTGAGAGCCATGCAGAAACTAGTGGTGGGGCACGTCACCGCTTTGCTCCCGGCCGGCCCGGGCTTGTCGTGCCAGTCCGACGGATCGGCCGGGTCGGTCGAGGTCAGCATCCTGCCCGCCGCCGGGAACGCGAAGCACTCCGAGCGGCCGGGGCAGACCAGATTGTCGAGAACGTCGCCGGACGGCGTCATGCGCCACGCACCGGTAGCCGGCCTGGTCGACGTGAGCTGCACGTATTTCAGCTCGCTGTAGTAGTAGTAGTCCCCGCCGCCTACGCACACCGAAGTGCCGACGCAGGCGAGGCTGTAGAAGCTGGCGAGGGGACCGCTGGTAGCGGTCCACGCCGAGGCGCCTCCGAGCGGGTCGGTCGACGTGTCGATGTCTTCCGCGCTGTCGACGGCCACGCATAGCTGGCTGCTCGGACAAGTGACGCGAGCGTATGCCCCGACGTTCGGGATGTAGTTCCACGCTGATGTGCCCCCGGCGGGATCGCCTGAGGTCAGGATTCCGCCGGGAACCGGGATAATGCAGAGCGACGTAGTCGGGCAAGTTGCGTCGCCAAAGTCCGAGCCGAGTTCGGGTGGACTGGCCGGCCGCCACGCGGATGCGCCGCCCGTGGGGTTGGTGGACGTGAAGAATTCTCCCTCGGCACCGGCGACGCAGAACGAGGGACGCGGGCAAGTGATGTAGTACAGCGATGTCGTCCCGTCGATGTCCGTCGTCGTCCACGTCGCGGGACCGCCCGCCGGATCATCTGACGTCAGGACGTTGCCGTCGTCATCGACGGCGGCGCAGAAGCTGGTCGACGGGCAGGTAACGTCCATGAGCTGGGGGTCGGGCGGACTGGCCCAGAGCGGGGACGTGGCCTGGGGATTGGTGCTAAACGACACCTCTCCGCTGCCGACCGCGATGCACAGGGACCGCGACGCGCAGCTAATCCCCACGCCGTGCAATGAAACGCGGGCTGCGTGCCACCGCGATGGACCGCCGGTTGGGTCCGCGGATGTAAACATGGCCGATGCACCGTTCAGCACGCCCTGAGCGACACACAGTCTGGCCGACCAGCAGGTGAGCAACTGGTCGTACGGTCGCTCGTCCACCCCGGCAGGGAAAGCTGCCGAATGCCATGCTGCAGCGCCGCCAGCTGGATTCGTGGAGTACAGCACCCGATGCTGGCCGTCTTCCGCCATGCAGAACGACGTCCATGGGCAGGTCAGCTGGAACATCTGGTGAGGGCTGGCCACGTTCTTCGTCACCCATGCAGACTGGCCGCCGGCTGGGTCGTTAGAGGTCAGCACGTCCCCTTTGCTGTCGGTCGCGACGCAGAACGTCGCGGTCGGGCAGGCCAGGCCGGTGAGGTCGAGGCGCGTGCTGGTAGCGAAATGCTTCCAGGCGGACGATCTGGCGGTCGGGTCGGTAGAGACGGTGAGGCGCCCATGCAGGCCACCTGCCACGCACAGCCGGGTGCTGGCGCAGGACAGGTACTTGTACTGCGACGCCAGCGACGAGACGTCAGACGCCACCCAGGCCTTGGTTCCCCCGGTTGGGTCGGTCGAGGTGTAAATGGTGTCGGTCGCCAGCGCCGCGCAGAACGTCGCTGTCGGGCAGTCGACCTTCCGAATGCCGTTGACCGACCTGACCTGCCACGGGTTAGAGCCGGTCGGATCGGTTGACGTCAGCAGAATGTCGTTCGAGTCGTTCTGCCGACCCGTGGCCACGCACAGTCCGGCACTCGGACAGGACACGGACCCCAGGCCAATGTCCCCGTCGGGTATCACGTGATCGACGTTCTGGGGTGCTCTCCACGACAGCTCAGGACTCGACGCCGTAGCCGCAACCCCGGCGGGCGTTGCTATCAGCCCGACCGGCGCGGCGAGCACGAGCGCGATCAGCGCCATCCGGAGTCTGCAGGGTGCCCTTCCTGTCTGCGCACGGGACATAGCGGTTCCTCCGCTCCTGGCTCGTCCGAACTCGTTCCCGGGTGCTGGTTACTTGCTGACGGTGAGCTTTACCGACGCCGAGGTGGATGGCTTGAAGGCGGTGCTGCCGTTATAGCTCGCGTGCAGGGTGTAGCTGCCTGCCTTGAGCTGCTTGCTGGTCAGCGTGCAGCTCGCGGTGGCGTGGTCGAGGGTCAGCATGCAGACCGTCGTGCTGCCCGCCTTGATGACGACCTTGCCGGTCGGCGTGTTGGTGTACTGCGGGCTGACCTTGACGGTGAGCTTCTCGTGCTGTTCCTGGCCGTATTTCACCGTGGCCGTAGACAAGGTGAGCTTCGCCGTCGACGTGGCGCGGCTGATCGTGAGCGGCTGGCTGGCGCTGGTGCTTGCGGCGAAGCTGCCCTGGGCCGGGTAGCTCGCGGATAGCTTGTAGCTGCCGGGCTGCGGTTCAGTGAGGTGGCAGGAGCCGTGCGACACTCCGGCAGAGCCCGACAGCGTGGCGGTGCAGGCGCGGATGCCACCCTTGATGGTGACGGTCCCAGCCGGCGTCGCGGCACTAGGGCCCGTCTTCGCGCTGGTCACTCGGACGTGCACGGTGACCGGCTGGCCTGCGACGGCCGAGCCGGGCGCGGATGTGATCGCCGTGGTGGTGGCCACCAGCGGCTTACCCGTGCCGATCTGGATGTCACCGCCGTCACCGTTGTCGGCGGCCACGCAGAACTCGTTAGTCGGGCAGGACACCGCCGAAATCCCGTCCGGGCCCGGGCCGGCGCTTTCCCGCCAGCTCGAGGGACTGGCCGGGTCGGTCGAGGTCACCATCTCGTCCGCGGCAGGAAAGGCGAAGCACTCCGAGGTGCTGGGACATGCCACATTGTTGAGGCTTTCGCTTGACGGTGTCATGCGCCATCCCCCGGCCGGCGGGTCGGTGGACGTGAGTTGCATGTTCTCCTCTTCCCCGTTGCCGTTGTA
>JASHTT010000048.1 GCA_030040415.1 Streptosporangiaceae bacterium
GGTCCGTGGCATGAGCGACGTCGACGCGTAGGCGTCCGGCCGCGGCGATGCGGGCGACGAGCCCCTGCAGTACTGCTACGCCTTCGTGTATCGCCGACACTGTCGCGGCGGCGGACGGGGCCCCGTACAGCAGGGCGAACGCGTCGGGGTGGGCAAGGCCGAACGCGATGTGGAGATCCCACCCTTCTCGCAGGTCCTCGACCGGGTCGTTCGTAAGTGGGCGGGTTGCCTGCTCGCGCATGTGGACGGCCATCGTCTCGCGAGCGACCACGTCGAGCAGTCCATGCATGTCGCCGAAGTGCCGATAGATCGTCGGGGGTTGGACCCTGGCGGCAGCGCTTACCGCCCGCGTGGTTACCGCGGTACGGCCGCCGGTCGCGAGCAGCATGGTGGCGGCCTCCATGATGCGGGACCGAGCGTCAGGTCTTGCGTCCGTCGACATCATCGGTAACAGTACCATGTTATCGCCTTGCAAGATCAGCGATGCCGCTGTTATGTTAGCGATGATGTACTGAGCTTGGGACTGGCCGGGACTGCGCGTCCCCATCAGGTCCGTAGCTCGTGCTGGCGCCGAGCGGCCAGAAGCCGGGCGAGGTCTTCCTGCGGATGCGATCAATGAGCAAGGAGTGTCCGATGGCCGACGTTCAGAAAGCGGCTGGTTCCTCGGAAGCCCAACGTGACGAGGCGCTGCGCGCGGCCGCCGCAGCTGCACCGGTCTTGGACGGCGGCGTCCCCGTACTCCCGCGGACCTGGCTGGCTCACGCATTTCTCCTGGAGGCGATGGCCAAAGACGCGCTCGGTGATCCGGACGCAGCCGGGCAGGCCCTGGAACGCGCGCTCGACCTCGCCGAACCCGGCGGCGGGCTCCTGCTGTTCCTGATGTACCGACTGCCGGACCTGCTCCGGCGCCACGCCCGGCAGCAGACCGCGCACGCTGCCCTGATCAGTGAGATCCTTAGCCTGCCGAGCGGGCAGACGCCTGCGTCGCCAACCGGGCGGCAGCCGCTAGTTGAGGCGCTCAGCGACAGCGAGATCCGGGTATTGCGCTACCTGCCCACCAACCTCACGGCACCGGAAATCGCTCGTGAACTATCCATTTCGCACAACACGGTCAGAACTCACTTGCGCCACCTGTACGTGAAGCTCGGCACGCATCGACGAGGCGAAACTGTCACGCACGCCCGTGTCCTCGGCCTGCTCGCGCCCTCCGCGCCCAACGGTCGAGCCATGCATCCTGGCTGACGGCGGGAAGACGGCCGGAAATACGCGGCTACCTCGCATCTAAGGCAATGCTTGGAGTGGCGTCCGCTCAGCTGAGCGCGGTTGTTGGATCCGGCAGCGGGCCGACACATGATCCGCCGATCGTAGGTACGGTACTGAGGTCCGCCCAATGCAGTGGCGACCTTGATGCGATCCTGGCTGAACGCTACGGCCAGTGCTATCTCTTTCCGGCCGGGTCAGCGTCAGTTTTCAAGCAGACCTGTAGTTTCCAGAGCGGCCAGATAGGCGGTCAGGGCGTGCTGGTCGTAGTCGCAGCGGATGGTCATGTCGGACAAGCTGCCGGTTGTGCCGCCCACCGCGCGGGCTGGATCACTGAAGAGGACGGCTGTCTCTGGCACGATCTGGAGTCGGCGCACGTAGTCCAGGCCGGCCAGTGACGCTTCGCGGTACCGGCTGGCCCGGTCACCGTCTCCGAGTTTCATTGCCAGCGAGAGTGCGCCTATTATGGCCTGGGTGTAGGAAGCGGTGGAAACGCCTGGCTTGCTATCTGCCAGTGCAAAGCCCCCTATCAGGTCGGGATGGACGCCTGCCGGGCCTATCTGATGCCGGAGCATCCAGTCCGCCATTTCGAAGACGAACTCGCTTGACGCCTTAGCGTCTGGTACTACCGGACTGGCGACGCTCATTGCCCACTCCGCGAACAGTCGCCAGGCCTCGATCTGCCAGGGAACGAACGCGGTCGTTGGCTGCTTCCGGAATCGCGATCGGTACCAGCGCAGTGCCGCCGCCATTGCGCGCTGGGCGTGCTGGCCGCCTGAGCGCATTTCCAAAACTACAGCCGTGAGGGCCTCACCAGGAAAGTAATCTTGGCTTGCACCGTCGTCGGCCAGACAGATGCTGTTGAATCTACACCGAAACGATCCGTCGGGACGTTGCCAGGACAGGATCGCCTCGGCGATACGCTGCCGCTCAGCCTCATATCGGCTTCCCAACGACGGGCTTTGGATGGCGGCAAGGGTCAATGCCAGCACTCCTAGGTTGCCCCGAATCGGCGCGCCGGCCTTCGGCACATGGACAATGAACCAGCTTCCGGCCCTCGTGAGAACCCTGCTAAGCAGCGCGTCGATTACTCTGCTCGCGCTCGACGCTAGGGCGGCTCGCCTTTGTGGCTCTGGGGCGCTGTCCGCCGCTCGGGCGAGTGCGTACGCACATCCGGCTTGCCGCACCAAGTTGCCTGGGCCAGGCGTCTCGCGGTTCGTAAGTGGGTGGAACTTGTACAGGAAATAGCCCTCGCTCGACTGCACCCTCATCAGCCGGTCCGCGGCCAGACAAGCCCTCGTCTGCAGGCTTGCCGACGTGGCCTCCTCTAGCCTCGTTGAGCGGAGGCGCCGAAGGTGCAGCACGCGTCGGGGGTGAGTTGGACTCTCACAGTAATGTTCCCACTCCGTACGTTTCAGAGTTGTGTGGGGATCTCGCCAGGAGCCCGGCGGAAGATCTGCCTTCTTCGTGAGCATGTCGAATAGCAGGTCTTGGCGCGACAGCCCGCTAGTAAGGGCGACGGACGGCGTGTAGCACGCCCAGTGGCCATGCGCGCTCATCTCTACGCCGTGAAACCCCAGATCGACATCCTTCACTATGTTCGCGCTGTCAATCACTTCACTCATGGTCTGGACCCAGAGCTCCACGCGGGAATCGCGTAAATCCCCAGGCTGAAGCGCCCCGAACCGCACGTAGGCCGCCGCCCGTACCGCCGCCTCGCGAACCGCATCTTCCAGGGTGTGTCCGCGCCCGGACATCGATGCTTGGAGGCGTTGACCCACGTATACCGCGACACTGACCAGTACGGCGCTTGGCTCACTCGGTTGGCGCTTGTCCACGACCTCACGGCCAGGAAGATTTGTCAG
Organism: Streptosporangiaceae bacterium; assembly: GCA_030040415.1. GTDB lineage: Bacteria > Actinomycetota > Actinomycetes > Streptosporangiales > Streptosporangiaceae > JAJYUU01. The sequence continues at coordinate 3,126 of JASHTT010000048.1, forward strand.
GGTTGATCGGACAAGTCGAATCAAGCCGTCGGCCTGGCTATCACTGATGGGCACTAGAGACTTGTCCGGCGTTGTCAATTGCGATCCTCAGACGCCGCACCGCTCTTTGGAGGCGCCATCTGGCTCGGATCAAGCCCACCGACTTACCTAGTACCGCTCCGACACAAGCAATGCCAAAGCCCAACCCAATCCTTATCCAGACAGATTCGCTTGAATCTGGCTGCATCACTATGTAAACGATATATGCGCCCAGACTGACGAGTGCTAATAGCCCCCCTTCCGCGCAACCGCAGGCAGACAAATACTTATTGAGTAGCGCCTCCCAATGACGCCTTTCCTGCGGAGGCATGCCAGCCAGATCGAGCTTAACTGACGCTGAGCCCAGCAGAAGAGTGCGCATCGTCGTAAGCTCACCGAGTTCGGTGAGATCGGTGATAATGCGACAGCCTCCTGCGCCAACGCCGCCGCGGCTCGCTCCAAGCTTCGTTCGACTCGTGCTGTTGCTCATGCCGGACGACCACCACTGCCATCGCGGCGGCGCGATCCTACGGACATTGGCAAACCGGCAACAGCGAGACCGATTTTGCCGATTGCATTAAGGATAACGCTAAGGATGCAAATTATACCGCAGACTATGCACCACACCACTGCTATTATGAACATGATCAGGTTCCAGAACCAGCAGAAGACCCAAACAAGTATAATACCGAGCCAGCACACCCATATGTTACAGCAGAGACAATACCAGATACAGCTTTGTTGAGTGCACGCGACCCATTCCTCCTGGATCAGTCGCCACTCCGCCAACCAAACTTCCGTCCATATAAAGACAAAAAGCCTTCCGCAACAGTTATAGGGCGTACAGTCCAGGTTGACGCCGCCTCCGTCGTCGTCATCGTCGTCGTCATCGTCGGCATTACCACTGCCCAGGCGCTGTACGTTGCCCACGGTCATCAGCTAACTCCGTCCCTGTAACGCCTCCAGCCCACTATGCAAGTCATGGCCCTCACACAGTCGGCCTGCGACGTTTGCCGCCAAAGAAATTCCTAATCGTCGTCCTTATCCCGCCGCCGTCACCATCATCACCGCCACCGACATTGATTGCGGAAAGAACGCAGATAATAAAGCAGACCACGCACCACACCACCGCCACGACCCACATCACAATGACGAGAATCCACGACAGAACCCAAACAATAATAAGTATTAGAAGACAGATCCATACGTTACAGCATAAACACCACCAAACGCAGCTTTGGGAAGTGCACGATTGCCAGGTCTGCGATATCCACGTCCAAATTGGCTTCCAGATATTGGTCCATATCCAAACAAAAAACCTGCCGCAGCAATTATAAAGCGTGCACGACATTGCCCCTTGCCATTCGCCGTTAGTAGGTTATCTTTGCCGGAGGAACATCCATCCATTGCTGGACGCTTGCCCTCAGTATCCGCTTCTCCTGCGGGCGGTCAAGGGGTGAAGGCGCGGGACTTTAGGCGTGATCTGATCCTCGACGTGCATTGGTGACCGGCCAATGGCGAGCGTCGAGGCCGACCTGGACGGGGAAGGGTGACGCTGTCAGGGCCCATACCGGCAGCCATGTTCCGGCGGATCGGGTGAAAGGCCTACAGAATCGAGCTCAGACGAGGCTTAGGGAAAGGGGTGGGGTGACTGCTGGTGGCTGTTGAGGAGAATCTGCGTTGCTTGCCGGGCACCGGCAGATCATCTTTCGTGGCGCTCGGTGACGGTGGATCACCCATTAAGGAAGCTCGGGTCGCTGCGCCGGTTGCAGAAACGGCTCCATACGGTTGCGATGCGCACGTACCCGGCCAGCCCACCCGCCACCCATCCAGCTGCAACGGCCTCGCACCGAGGACGATCCGGCCAGCGAGCCCGGCCAGCGACAACGGCGTGACGCGCCGGGGTCGCTTGGGTTCCCGAGTTACTACATCGTGCCCTCCGCTCGGGCAGGCAGACTCCGGACAGAGCTCTCGTCGCCTTCGTCTTTCTGGCCGTCGTTGTCGCCCTGACCCCGACAGCCACGCTCCTCCAGGCCCCGAAGGAGCGTTCGGCAGGGTTTACTGCCGCGAGAACGCCCGCCGCAGGCTATCCGAAGATCCATCCCAGGCTGTGCGCCGAGCTGGCGATGACTTACGTCTTGTGGCATGGACCGTGGCCTGGGACACTAAAGCAAT
>JASHTT010000516.1 GCA_030040415.1 Streptosporangiaceae bacterium
TCTCGCGCCACCCAGGCCGACCGGGCCGCTGGCCTCGTCGGTATCTGCTCTGGCCCGGCCTCCCGGTCCACGCCTCCAGGGTAACCCAGGGCCCGCCGGACGATCCGGGTGAGCGGTCGGCCTCCGCGACGGCCGGCCTGTCATATACCGTTCGGTAACGTGACACAGATTCATGACCTCACGGTTACCGAGCTCGCCGCCGCCATCCGGACCGGGCAGGCGTCTTCGGCCGAGATCACCGACCACTACCTGGACCGCATCGACAGGCTGGGGGAGCAGGTGGGTGCCTTCTATACGGTCACCCATGAGCTCGCGCGTGAGCAGGCTGCCATGGCCGACAAGGCGGTCGCCGCGACCCGCACCAACGGCGACGGCGCGGACTCGCTGCCGCCGCTGACCGGCGTGCCGATCCCGATCAAGGACCTGAACATGGTTGCCGGGGTGCGGCTGACATACGGCAGCGCGGTCCTCGCCGACAATGTGGCGACCGAAGACGACTATGTCGTCGAGCACCTGAAGGCGGCCGGGATCGTGATCACCGGCAAGACCGCGACGCCCGAGTTCGGCCTGCCGTGCTACACCGAGACCAAGATCGGCCCGCCGGCCCGCACGCCCTGGGACCTGAACCGCTCGGCCGGCGGGTCGAGTGGCGGCGCCGCGGCCGCCGTCGCCTCGGGGCTCGCTCCGGCAGCGCAGGGCAGCGACGGCGGCGGCTCTATCCGGATCCCGTCGAGCGTCTGCGGCCTTTTCGGGATCAAGCCGACCCGCGGCCGCATCTCCCAGGGCCCGCTGATGCCGGACCTCGCTGGCTTGTCCACGGACGGGCCGCTGGCCCGCACGGTCGCCGACGCCGCGTTGCTTCTCGACGCCATGACCGGTAACCACCTGGGCGACATGTACACGCTGCCACCGCTGCCGCGCGGTGAGTCGTTTCTCGGCTATGCGGGCCGGGAGCCCGGCAAGCTGCGGATCGCCAGGTCGCTGACCACGGTGATCGACGGCGCGGAGGTGCACCCGGACTGCGTCGCGGCCTATGAGGACGCGAGTGCCCTCCTGGCCGCGCTGGGTCATGAAGTTGAGGAGGTGGATCTGCCGTTCCCGGAAGAGGCGGTCCCTAGCTTCATCACACTGTGGTACGCGATGGCGACGCTCGCGCCGATCACGCCCGACCAGGAGGGCGAACTGCTTCCGCTGACCCGGTACCTGCGCGCCGAGGGCCTGAAGCTGTCGGCGGCGGAGCTCCAGTTCGCTGAGGCGATCCTGCAGGGCAGCGTGCGGGTCGCGCTGAACGCGCTCAGCGGGTACGACGCGATCCTCACGCCAACGCTGGCCTTGCCGCCGCGGCCCGTCGGCTGGTTCGACGAGGTCGAGCCGGCGGAGAACTTCGAGCGGCAAAAGCGGTTCACGCCGTGGACCGCGCTGTACAACCTCTCCGGCCAGCCGGCGGTCAGCGTCCCGCTGTACTGGACTGCCGAGGGCCTGCCGATCGGCATCATGCTGGCCGGCCGGATCGCCGACGAGGCCACGCTGATCTCGTTGTCGGCACAGCTCGAGGCCGCCCGGCCGTGGCAGGACAGGCACCCGCCGATCTGGCAGCTGTTATCGGGGCCGGCGTTATTCGCGTTAGCTGCGCCCGGGCCGTCGGCTGGCTAGTGTCGTCGCCATGAGGCGGTGGTTTCCCTGGTCGGCCGCCGCGGCCCTGACGCTGGCCGGGGCGGCCATCCTGGCCGGCTGCTCGAGCGTTCCCGCGCCCGGGCCGACGGCCAGCAGCTTCCTGGCCGACTGGGCACACCGCGACTGGCCGGCCATGCGGGCGCTGGTGGCAAGCCCGCCCGCCGACTTCGCGTCGGTGAACGCTGCCGCGCTGAGCGACCTGACCGTGAAGAAGGCGACGTACCTCGGGGGCAAGCTACAGGCCAGCGGGGACACCGCGCGCGAGCCGGTGACCGAGCGCCTGGACCTGGCGGGCATCGGCCTTATCAGCATCAAGTCGACCCTGCGCTTCGTGCAGCGGGGCGGCAAGTGGCTCGTGGCCTGGTCACCGGCGACGATCGCGCCGCAGCTGAAGCCGGGCGACGCGCTGTCGCTGCAGGTCACCTGGCCGGCCCGAGCGCAGATCCTCGGAGTGGGCAGGGTGCCGCTCACCATCCAGGCTGCGATGGTCGACATCGGCGTGGAAGGTCAGCTGATCAAAAACGCGAAGGTCGTCACCGCCGCGCTGATCAAGGCCGGTGCCACCGCGCAGGAGGTCAGCACGGCCCTGGCCGGAGCGAAGGCCGAGCCGACATGGTTCGAGCCGGTGTTCACCGTGACGCAGGCCCGCTACAACCAGCTCGCGCCGACGATCTACCCGATCCCGGGCACGGTGTTCCAGACGCTGCACGAGCGGGCGCCGATCACGCCGGGCCTGGCGGACGTGGTCGGCACGGTCGCGCCGATCACCGCGCAGGAGCTGACTGAACTCGGCCCGCCTTACAGCGCGCAGGACGACGTCGGCCAGACCGGGCTTGAGCTCACCGACCAGCGGCAGCTTGCCGGCCAGCCAGGCGCGACGGTCACCGTGGTCAACAAGGCGGGGGCCGCCGTGGCCACCGTCGCAACGCTCCCGCCGCGGGCCGGCGCGCCGGTGCTGACCACCCTCAACCCGGTCGTGCAGCGGGCCGCCGAAGCCGCACTGGCGGGCGAGCGGAAGAGCGCGGGGTTCGTCGCGGTCAACGCGACTACTGGCGCGGTGCTCGCCTCGGTCAGCCTGCCGTTGAGCGCAGGCTTCAACCTCGCCTTCGACGGCGAGTTCCCGCCAGGCTCCTCGTTCAAGCTGATCACGTCCACCGCGCTGATCGCCCACGGCCTCACGCCGTCTTCGCCGGCCAGCTGCCCGTCGAGCATCACCGTGGACGGCGAGGTCTTCCACAACGCGGAGGGCACGGCGCCGATCAGCGACCTGCTGTACGCCTTCGCCGAGTCGTGCAACACCGCGTTCATCGGGCTCGCCACGCACAACCTCACCGCAGCGGACTTCCCCGCGACCGCCTCGGAGTACCGGCTCGGCAAGACGCCGGAAATGGGCCTGCCGGCGTTCGGCGGCTCGGTGCCCGAACCGACCGACGAGGCCGACCTCGCGGCGACCACGATCGGCCAGGGCCGCGTCGTCGTGTCACCGCTGGCGATGGCGATGGTCGCCGCCGCCATCGACACCGGAGTCGTGCACGCGCCGCAACTGGTAGCTGGCGCGCCCGATGGTGACGCGCCGACAGCCACGCTGCCCGCGAAGGTGGTGACCGATCTGCACACGATGATGGCGCAGGTGGTCGCGACCGGGACAGCGTCTGGCAAGGGGCTGCCGCCGGGCACGTTCGCCAAGACCGGAACCGCGCAGTACGGCTCGGGGAACCCGCTGCCAACCGACGCCTGGTTGGTCGGCTTCAACAGCAACGTGGCGTTCGCGATGGTCGTCGTCGACGGCGGCGAAGGCGGTCCCACCGACGGGCCGCTGGTCGCCAAGTTCCTCGACCTGCTGCACAAGTAGCGATTACCGGAAGACTTGTCGTCGGATAGCACTGCTAAGTCTCCGGGATCATGGAGGTGACCCGTTTGGGACCACCTTCCGGGGTCGATCATGAGTGCGTGACGGACGCAGAACTCGCCCAGCGAGCCCGGAATGCCGGAATTGCCCCGACCTACGAGGACTGGCGGCACGAGATGGTCGATGTGCCACCGGAGACGCTCGCCGCGATCCTGGCCGTGCTCGAGCCCGACGGCACCGGGCCGAGTGGAAGCGTCGGAGGCGCGGGTCGGTATGCCTCTGGCCGCCGGAAGGCGGCCGGGGTGGGCCTCGTTGCGGGCCAGGCGAGCCCCGCGCGGCCGGTCGTCCCTGATGAGCGCCGGTGGGGACTCACCGTGCAGCTGTACTCGGTCAGGTCGCGGCAGTCCTGGGGGCACGGCGACCTTGTCGATCTGGCCCAGCTTGCGACGTTCAGCGCCCGCGAGTTCGGCGCCAGCTTCATCCTGGTCAACCCGCTGCACGCGGCGGAGCCGCTGCCACCGCTGAGCCCGTCTCCGTACCTGCCGATGACGCGTATGTTCACCAGCCCGCTCTATCTGCGCGTCGAGGAGGTGCCCGAGTACACCCAGCTCGACGGCGAGGACAAGGCACAGATCGCCGGCCTGGCCCGGCCATTGCAAGCGGCTAACCACACGCCGGAGCTCATCGACAGGGACGCCGTCTGGTCGGCAAAGCGGCAGGCGCTGGAGCTGATCAGCAAGGTGCCGCTGAGCGAGGAACGGCGAGTCGCCTACCGCCGGTTCAGAGCCGAGCGCGGCAGCGAGCTTGACCACTGGGCGGCGTGGTGCGCGCTGGCCGAACGGCACGGACCGGACTGGCGCAGCTGGCCTGCCGACGTCCGGACCGCGGCCGGCGGCCTGGCAGCGGTTCGGAGCGGACCGCTGAGCGCGATCGCGGACTTCCACGCCTGGCTGCAGTGGCAGCTCGATGAGCAGCTGGCTGCAGCGCAGCTGCAGGCGACGACGGCGGGCATGGCCCATGGCATCATCCACGACCTGGCCGTGGGCGTGCACCCCGGCGGTGCCGACGCATGGGCGCACCGCGAGCTGCTGGTCCCTGGCTTCAGCGTGGGCGCCCCGCCGGACGGTTTCAACCAGCTCGGGCAGGACTGGGGACAGCCGCCGTGGCACCCGGGGCGGCTTGCTCTGGCTGGCTACCGGCCGCTCGCCGAACTCTTCGACGCGACGCTGCGGCACGGCGGCGGGCTGCGCGTCGACCACGTCATGGGCCTGATGAGGCTGTGGTGGGTCCCTGCGGGCGAGCCACCAGCCAGGGGCGCGTACGTGAGCTACGACCATCGCGCGTCGGTGGCCGCGCTAGCCGGCGCGGCCGGGCGCGCAGGTGCCGTGGCCATCGGCGAGGACCTCGGCACGGTCGATCGGTGGATCCGTAGTTACCTCGCAGATCATGACATCTTGGGCACCACGATGCTGTGGTTTGCGACCGACCGGCGTGGTCGTCCCCTGCCCCCCGGCCAGTGGCGCCGCGCGTGCATGGCGACCGTCAGCACGCACGACGTTCCGCCGGTATCCGGCTTCGTGACCGGAGATCAGGTGACAGTCCGCGCGAAACTCGGCTTGCTTCGGAATACCGAGGAGGAGGAACGTGCCGAGTCGGAGCTAACGCTGTCGCGCTGGGCCGCGGCGCTGTCGCGGGAAGGGCTCCTTCCAGCGGGTCAGCCGGCGGGACCTGACGAGTTCACCCTCGCGTGCTACCGCTACCTGACAAGGACGCCGTCGCTCCTTGTCGGTGTCTCGCTCGCCGATGCTGTCGGTGAGGTCAGGGCGCAGAACATCCCGGGCACCAGCGACGAGCACCCGAACTGGCGGGTTCCGCTGTGCGACGTAACCCAGACGTCGGTCTTGATAGAGAACCTCTCCGAGGTGCCGTTGCTCAGGGACGTCTGCCAGGCAGTCGGCGATGGGCTGCGGCGACCGCCAATGACACGGCGAACCATCCGTGACTAGCTGGTGGACGGCTGCGGGCGGCGTGCCAGACTAGCCCTGTGCGCGTATACCTGGGATCCGACCACGCTGGGTTCGAACTCAAGGGCCGCCTCATCGAGTGGCTGCGCCAAGCCGGTCACGAGCCTGTCGACTGCGGTCCGGCCAGCTACAACGAGGACGACGACTACCCGCCATACGTGATGCGGGCCGCGAGTTCTGCCGTCGCAGATCCGGGCAGCCTCGGCATAGTGATCGGCGGATCGGGCAACGGAGAGCAGATCGCCTCGAACAAGATACCGGGAGTACGGGCTGCCCTGGCGTTCAGCGACGAGACCGCCAGTCTCGCGCGGTTGCATAACGACGCGAACGTGCTGAGCCTGGGCGCGCGGATGTACTCGGCAGACGAGGCACTTGGCTTCGCCAAGGTATTCGTGCAGACCGAGTTCTCCGAGGCGCCGAGGCATGTACGGCGGCTCGGCGAGATTGCGGACTACGAGAAGTCGGGAGTCCTGCCGCCGCTGCCGTGATGTCGGTGGCTTGGTTACTGCGTGCTGTTGCCCTGCTGGCCCGGGCGGTCCTGCTGTGTCGCGCTGCCGTGCGTCCGGGCACGCCTGCGCAGCCGCCGACGTGCGGCAGCCTGGCGGCCACTGTGCTCCGCCGGGCCCGCAGCATCCCGCGTGCCGATGTCGGGCTGGCCGGAGGGACCGCCTTCGGGGGGTACGCGCACTTCGTCCGTGCTGTCCGGCCGTGACACGTCCCTGGCCCGCATCGCTGCGTCGATCGTGATCCTGGTCGCTGTCACGGCGTCAGGACCAGTTCGAGCGGCATGCCCATCAGTCTGCCTTCGGCCCGCACGTTCCTCAATATTTGCCTGGCATGTCCTGTGTGGCGTGTCCCGGACGACTCGGGACCGGTACAGTGCCGGCAAGATGGTTGTTACCCGCCGGCTCTGGCACGCGGCCAAGGTGGCCGCGCTGCGCCAGCGCGGCAGGATCAGGCGCCAGTTCATCACCAGGAACCGCCGGATGGCCTTCGGCCTGGCCCTGGTGGTCGTCGGGATCGGCGTCGCGGCGGTCCGGACGCCGGGCGACTGGGTCTCGCCGGGGATCATGATATTGCCGATCCTGGCCGGGGGCTTGCTGCTGTGGCCGCGCGCGTTGCGGATCCTCTTCGTGATCGTCGCCGCGATGCTCGTCTACGACTTCTTGGCCAAGAAGCCGGATCCCGGTATCGCCGCCACCATCGCGGTCACTGCCTTGTTCGCCGACGTGCTCGCGAGGACCCGGGCGAAGCTCGGGCTGCAGGGGCTGCGCGGCGATCAGATGCTGATCGAGTTGCGTGACAGGATCCGAGCCCAGGGCCAGATGCCGGAACTGCCGGATGGCTGGCACGCCCTCAGCGTGTTGCGGCCGGCCGGCGGAGCCTCGTTCGGCGGGGACTTCCTCGTCTCGGCGTGCGACGGCAAGGTTCTCGAGGTGGCCCTGGTCGACGTCGCGGGCAAGGGGCTCGACGCCGGCACGCGGGCGCTGCTGCTGTCCGGCGCCTTCGGTGGCTTGCTCGGGTCGGTGCCGCACGCCGACTACCTTCCGGCCTGCAATGCGTACCTGCGTCGCGGCGGCGTGGCGGAAGGCTTCGTCACCGCTGTCTACCTGTCGCTCGACCTTGTGACGGGCGACTACGTCATCTCCTCGGCAGGGCATCCGCCGGCTGCTCACTTCGATGCGGGCAGCGGCACGTGGCGGCTCACCGCGGCCCGCGGCATTGTCCTCGGTGTCGTGGCCGACCTGCGCAACAAACCGGAACGCGGCACGCTGCGATCGGGCGACGCGTTGTTGCTGTACACCGACGGCCTTGTCGAGGTGCCGGGCAGGGACATCGATGCCGGCATAGATCGTCTCCTCGGGGAAGCGGACCGGCTGGTCACCACCGGATTCGGGGTCGGCGCGGATGCCCTTGTGCAGACCATGGTCCGCGGACGTGGAAACAATCCGGACGATTGCGCGCTCGCGCTCATCTGGCGATCCTGAGCGCATCGGCCGCCGGTCAAGCTCGGCGGCTCAGCGCGACGTTACTGCCCTCTTGTCATCGGTCAGCAGCTTGATCGCGTGCTCGACGAGAATGACCAAAACGTCGCGGCTGGACGACCGTTGCCGCGCGTCGCACAGCACGACGGGTACCCCCGGGTCGAGGTCGAGCGCGGCCCTGACGGCTTCCGGCCGATACCGGCGCGCCCCGTCGAAGCAGTTGACAGCCACGACGAAGGGCAGGTCGCAGCGCTCGAAATAGTCGACCGATGGAAAGCTGTCGGCGAGCCGGCGGGTGTCTGCCATCACGACGGCACCCAGGGCGCCGAACGACAACTCGTCCCACATGAACCAGAACCTGTGCTGGCCGGGAGTCCCGAACAGGTAGATCACGAGGTCGTCGCGCACGGTGATCCGGCCAAAGTCCATGGCGACCGTGGTCGTCGACTTGTTCTCGACGCCGTCGATCGCGTCGACCAGGATGCTGGGCTCGCTCAGCACCTCCTCGGTGCGCAGCGGCTTTATCTCACTGACCGAGCTGACCAGCGTCGTCTTCCCTGCGCCGAACCCCCCGGCTATCAGGATCTTGATCGACATCGGGGTGGCGGGCCCGCTGTCGTGGTCAGAGTCTACGAAGGGCATCTGCAACATCCTTGAGGATTCGCGCGTCGGTCAGCGGGTTCGCCGACGGCCGCTGGATCGAGATCAGGCCGCGTTCACGCATGTCGGATAGCAATATGCGGACCACGCCGAGCGGCAGGTCTAGGTCGGAAGCAAGGTCGGCCAGCGACTTGGGCGTCCGGCACAGCCTCAGCACGCCCGCGTGCTCCGGTTCCAGGAACGCAGTGTCCGCCAGCGGGTTGCCGGTGGCATGCACAAGGGCCAGCAGGTCGACGCTCTCGCCGCTCGCGCGGGTACGGCCGCCGGTGAGCGCGTACGGCCTGACGACCGGGCCCTCGGCCCGGCCAAGCCAGCGTTCGTCCGGCACCGCGATCACACAGCTTCGGCGTTTGCCTGCGGTCGTACGTTGACAGCCATGTGCTCGCCCACGCGCTTGACGAGCACTGCCATCTCGTAGGCGATGCGCCCGGCGGCCTCGCCGTCTGCGGAGGCGAGAACCGCCAGGCAACTGCCTTCACCGGCCGCCGTGACGAACAGGAATGCCGAATCCATCTCCACGATCGTCTGTCTCGGCGACCCGCTGCCGAAGTGCTGGCCGACACCCCTTGCCAGGCTCTGGAATCCGGCGGCGACAGCGGACAAGTGCTCGGCATCTTCACGGCTCAGGGTCGCCGAGGCTCCGACGGCTAGCCCGTCCCTGGACAGGATCACTGCCTTCTCGATCTGCGCCACCCTCGACACCAGATCGTCAAGCAGCCAGTCCAGTGCTCCGTTAGTGGTCATGCCACCCCTCCCATGCCGCCGGCATCGACTTAGCCCGGGCTCGCTGCGCCGCCGGGACCCGGTTCAGGTTCCGGCACGTCGCCGATCTCATTGTCGGCCTCGGCACGACCAAGCTGCCAGCCGCGTTGCAGCGCGCTCATGGTCTCGCGCGCTGCTTCGGGCGTGCCTGCGGGCAGCGTCGGGACGGTGTCCTCCGGACCGAGCGCGGCGCGGCTGCCGGAGCCTGAGTCGCGCAACTGCGGAGCCAGGCTCGCCTGGCGCACCCGAACCGGAAGCCCAAGCTCGGCAAGCTCGGCCGCGCTGACGTGTGTCTCGTCGTCCTCGCCGAGGGCCGCCATCAGGGAATGGAAGGGAACGGTACCGTTCGCGGCCGCGGGACTTCCGGCACCGTTGGCCGGGCGTTCGTCGTCGGCGCGGGGCGGGAACGTGGCCGGGGCTGGGGCGCTGGCCGGGCGTTCGTCGTCGGCGCGGGGCGGGAACGGGGTCGCGGCTGGGGCGCTGGCCGGGCGTTCGTCGTCGGCGCGGGGCGGGAC
>JASHTT010000517.1 GCA_030040415.1 Streptosporangiaceae bacterium
GAGGCCCTCCAGGCCCGCGAGGCCGTCCACGCCCGCCTCATCGGGGCCGTCCAGGCCAGCATGATCGGGGCCGTCCAGGCCATACTCAACCGCCGCCAGCACGGTCCCCCTGACGTTCACGAACGACCGCCTGTGCTCACGGCACGGACCGTGCTCCGACAAGGCATTCATATGACTACGAGTTGAATACCCTTTATGCCGGGTAAATCCATACTCTGGGAACTCCTCGCCCAGGTCCCGCATCAGTGCGTCCCTGGTTACCTTCGCGACCACCGACGCGGCCGCGACGCACGCCGCGACCTGGTCGCCCTTCCACATCGCCAGGGCGGGTGCGGCCAGGCCACGGACCGGGAAACCATCTGTTAGGACATAACCGGGCTTAGCGGACAGTCTGGCCAGGGCCCGCCGCATGCCGGCCACGTTGCAAACGTGCAGTCCTAGCCTGTCGATCTCGGCGGCCGGAATGGTGATGACGCTCCAGTCGAGGGCAGCCCGCATCACCTGCGCGTACGCGCGCTCCCTCGCCTGCGCGGTCAGCATCTTGGAATCTGCCAGGTCGGTCATGCCAGCGACACGCGACGGCCTGAGCATTACCGCAGCGACGACCAGCGGCCCGGCGCACGCGCCCCTGCCTGCCTCGTCGATCCCGGCCACCGGCGCCAGCCCGGCTCTGGCGAGCACCCGCTCGTAGCTGCTCAGCCCGCCGTTACTGCGCGGCGTGTAGCCGACCGGGCGGTGCTGCTCAGCCCGCACGCCCGGTCACCGACCCTGCCGCCGCCCGCGCCGCCTCGCCGAGATCTTGCTGAAGAGGCGCCGCCGCGCCCTGCGTTGCAGCCACGTGAGGGGAACGGCAGTTACGAAGCCGGCCGCGACCGGCAGGTAAGACTGCGACGGGCGGATCTGAGCCCCGAGCAGAGCAGACTCAGCCCGTTGCTCAGCCGCGCGATACGCCGCGGAGCCGGCCGGGGCCGAGCTCGCAGGCTTGTCGATGCCGGCCTGGTCGAAAGTGCCGGGGATGGACAGGACCTTCCACTGGCTTGGTGGCCACACGACCATGAACGCCCGGCCGATCACCATGTTCTCCGGGACCGTGCCGTGTCCCGGGTCGGACTGCCGGAGGCGGGAGTCATACGAGACAGCCCGGTTGTCGCCCATCACCCACAGCCGTCCTGGCGGTACGACGATGTTGAAGCGGATGGTCGACGGCGCCGCGCCCGGATACAGGTAAGACTTCTCGTGCAGTGGCACGCCGTTCACCGTGACCAGGCCCTGGGCATTGCAGCAGACGACGCGGTCGCCGGGCGTGCCGATGACTCTCTTGATGTAGTCCGTCTGGCCGACCGGTGTGCCGAACAGCCCGGCGATCGAGTCGAACAGCTTACGCAGCGTGTCGTCATACGCCCGGACCAGCACATCTCCGGACGGCTTGGACGCCGGCGCCGCCGGGTCCCACGATCCTGCCCCGTTGAAGACGATGATGTCGCCAGGCTCGATCGGCCGGAAATGGTAGACGAGCTTGTTGACCAGGACCTTGTCACCGATCAGCAACGTGTCCTCCATCGAGGAGGACGGGATGAAGAACGGCTGTACCACGAAGGTCTTGATCACCAGCGCTATCGCGAGCGCGACAACGATCAGAATGGGCAGTTCGCGCCACGACGACCTGGGCCGCTTGCGACGCCTCCGGCGCTCGTCCTGCGGATCTGGGTCGATGGTCGGCCCGACCAGGGTGTCGTCGGGGGAACTGAGGTAAGCGCCTCCGCTGCCCGCACGGGCGGCAGGATCGGCCTGGGCGCCGTCACCAGCGGCGGGATCGGCAAGCCACCGCGACCGGCCGTCGGCCGGATCGCCTGTGTTCGGGGCCTCGGTCAGCCGGTCGTCGGCGCCGTGATCGTCGCTCATCATTGGCCCGAGCCTATCGCCGTGGCCAGCCGCGTCTAGCCAGCCGCCGCCGTTCCGCCAGACGCGACCTGGCCCGCCGCTGCAACCAGGTCAGCGGCACGGCACCCGCCACGCCAGCGACGGCCGGCAGGTACGGGGCAGCTGGCCGCACCGGCACCGACGACAGCCACCCGATCGCCTGGTCAGCCCTTGCCGCCGCAGCAGCCGACGACTTCGCAGCAGAGTCGATCCCGGCCTGGTCGAAGGTGGCCGGCACGGACAGCACCCGCCAGTGGCTCGGGGGCCAGACGATGAGGAAGGCCCGCCCGATCACCTGGCTTTCCGGGATGAAACCGTTGCCCGGGTCATCCTCGTGGCCGCGCGAGTCGTCGGATACGGCGCGGTGGTCGCCGAGCACCCAGAGGTAACCGCGCGGTACCCACTCGTTGAAATGACCGGGGATACCGGCCGGTGCGCTGCTCGGAGAGTTGCCCGGGTACAGATAAGACTGCTCGTGCAGGGGCACGCCGTTCACCGTGACCAGACCTTGCGCGTTGCAGCAGACCACGTGGTCACCGGGTACCCCGATAACACGCTTGACGAAGTCGGTCTGGCCGGCGGGCGCGCCGAACAGGCCGCCGACCGCGTCGAACACCTTGCGCAGCGTGTCGTCGTAAGCCCGGCCCAGCACATTGGAACTGGTCGGCTGCGCGGGCGCGGCCGACCAGGTGCCCGTCCCGTTGAACACGACGATGTCGCCCGGCTCGATCGGGCGGAAGTGATAGACGAGCTTGTTGACCAGGATCTTGTCGTTGATCCGCAGCGTGTTCTCCATGGAGCCCGTCGGGATCACGAACGCCTGCACGACGAACGTCTTGACGACCACGGCAATGACGAGAGCCAGGATGATGAGGACCGGTAGCTCCCGGCTGAGCCGTCGGCCCGCAGGCCTGGGCTCGTCTGCGGACTGGGGATCCGCGGGGACGGCGGAACCCGGCTCGGGTTCGGTCATGCTGCGCTGCTCGTCGGCCGTCATCGGCTAATCCTGGCCGGCGCGGGAACCCTCGCCCATCCGCTACTTGGCCGGTGCCGCCTCGCGGCGCTCCCGGATCCTGGCGGCCCGGCCGCGCAGCGAGCGCAGATAGTACAGCTTTGCCCGGCGCACCCGGCCGCGCGTCACTACCTCGATCTTGTCGATCGCGGGCGTGTGCACGGGGAAAGTGCGCTCGACCCCGACGCCATAGCTGATCTTCCGGACCGTGAACGTCTCGCGCGCCCCGCCGCCCTGACGCCGTATGACGACCCCCTGGAAGACCTGGATCCTGGAGCGGTTGCCCTCGGTGACCTTCACGTGCACCTTGAGAGTGTCTCCGGGCCGAAAGTCCGGGATGTCAGATCGGATCTGCGCCTGCTCAAGCTCGGCAATCGCGGTGTGCATCGCTGCGGTTCCCTTGGTAGTCATCAGCGCACGCCTGCGAACGCGCTGCTTCGGTCTGTGGGTGCCAGGCGAACGCCCGGCTACTCCCCGGCGGAAGCGCACGGCAAAAGCGGTGCCTGACCGGGGTAGCGCCTTTTAGTGTGCCACATCTTCGGTGCTGACCGGAAAACCAGCCTCGGCCAGCACTGCGCGGTCTTCAGCGTCCAGCGGCCAAGCCTGGCCGCCGACGGCCGCCGACGGAGGCTCGAGCAGGCGCTGCACCAGGTCAGGCCGGTTCTGGGCGGTGCGGCGCAGGGCCGAGTCACGGCGCCACCTGGCAATCGCACCGTGATCGCCAGAGAGCAGCACCGGCGGCACTTCCTGGCCGCGCCAGATCCGCGGCCTGGTGTAGGCCGGGCCCTCCACCAGTCCGGTCATCCGCTCCGAGCCGGCGCCGCCGGGACCGCCGAAGGAATCGTCAGCGGCTGACGCCTCGTTGCCGAGCACGCCGGGCAGCAGCCTGCAGACTGCCTCGGTCATCACGAGCACCGCAGGCTCCCCGCCGGCCAGCACGTAATCGCCGATGCTGACCTCGTGCACCCTCATCCGCGAGCGCGCGTACTCGGCCACCCGGGCGTCGATCCCTTCGTACCTGCCGCACGCGAAGATCAGCCAAGGCTCGGCCGCGTAGCTCGCGGCCCGTTCCTGGCTGAACGGCAGTCCGGCCGGGGTCGGAATCACCAGCAGCGGGTCGCTGCCGGGCGCGGCTATATCGTCCAGTGCCTCGCCCCAGGGTTCCGGCTTCATCACCATTCCCGGACCGCCGCCGAACGGTGCATCGTCCACAGTGTGATGCACGTCGCTGGTCCAGCCGCGCAGGTCGTGAACGCCGAACTTGATGTCACCGCGCATGGCGGCCTTGCCGATCAGCGAGACGTTCAGCGGCCCGAAGTACTCGGGGAAGATCGTGATGATGTCGATGCGCAGCACGAGCTACGTCGCTTCCTCGAGATCGAGCAGTCCCTCCGGCGGGTCGATGACCAGCCGCCTGGCAGCCAGGTCGATCTCTGGCACTATCGCCGCCACGAACGGCACGAGGATCTCCGCCCCCGCCCGCTTGCCGCTGCCAGCCACGACGAGCAGGTCCTGACCCTGGTGCAGCACGTCTGTCACCTCGCCCACCGGGGCGCCGTCGGGTTCGACGACATTGAGCCCGATGAGCTGGTGGTCGCGGAACTCGTCAGGGTCCTCGGGGTCCTCCAGGTCGTCCGAGTCGACCACCAGCAGCGTGCCGCGAAGCTGCTCTGCCTGATCACGGCTGGCGACACCGTCGAACTCGACAAGCAGGTGGCCGGTGTGCCAGCGCCTGCCGACGACGGTGAGCGGTCCAGCCGACACCGGATCGGTCGCCAGCGTCGCGCCGACCGCCAGCCGCAGGTCAGGGTCGTCTGTCCGCACTTCCACGGCCAGTTCGCCGCGCACGCCGTGCGGCCTGGCTATCCGGCCCACCACAAGCTGCATGCGAACCTACGCGGCATC
>JASHTT010000518.1 GCA_030040415.1 Streptosporangiaceae bacterium
CGAGTACGGCGAGCCTGCCGGCCGGGGAGTCCGGTTCGTCGGGATTCGGCGCGCAGCAGGCTGGCGGGTCAGCCCCGTCCGGAGGCAATCCGCTAGGCGGAGGCAATCCACTGGGCGGCGGCAGCCCGCTAGGCGGCGGTAACCCGCTGGGCGGCGGCAGCCCCTTCGGTAACCCTATGAACAACCCGGCGAGGGGTGACGGTTCGGGCAATGGCGGCCCGGCCGGTAGCGGTCCAGCAGATGGCGAGTCTCATTGAGCCTGGCCTTCGATCTGCCCAGGATTGAGCGAGCGGTCAGGGAGATTCTCATCGCCATAGGCGAGGACCCAGACCGCGACGGTCTCCGTGATACACCAGCGCGAGTGGCGCGAGCTTACGCCGAGCAGTTCGCCGGGCTTGGCATGAATCCCGCCGACGTTCTCACGACGTTGTTCGACGCCGACCACGACGAGATGGTCATCGTCCGCGACATCGAGATGTACTCGACGTGCGAGCATCACCTCGTGCCATTCGTCGGCATGGCGCATGTCGGCTATATCCCGAATGAGAAGGGCCAGATAACGGGCCTGTCCAAGCTCGCCAGGCTGATTGACGTCTTCGCCCGGCGGCCTCAGGTGCAGGAGCGGATGACGAGCCAGATAGCGGACGCGCTGATGGAGACTCTCGAACCGCGCGGGGTTATCGTCATAATTGAAGCAGAGCACTTGTGCATGTCCATGCGCGGCGTGCGCAAGCCTGGCGCAAAAACAGTGACCTCCGCCGTGCGCGGAAGTTTCCTCAACTCAGAGAGCACCAGAGCCGAGGCGATGAGCCTACTGACAGGACGCCGCTGACCGTCTTGACGGCATAATGCCGGCGTTTGCGCCCGGCTTCAGTCGGTGATGACTACGCTGATGCCCCGTGAGCCGGGGCCTGACCCACGTGTCGGAGATGACCAATCGTAGCGGGCTAGCCCCGGTAGAACAGACGACCGCTGACGGCGTTCCGGCACCTCCGGCGCGGCCCGTCCGGCCTGCTGACCGACGCCAGCAACGCCGTTGGGTGCCCTTCATCACCGGCCTCATGGCGCTGGTCATAGGCGTTGGCTACATCGTCGAGGGCGTCGATCCCGGGCTGTTCCATCACAAACTCGGCAAGATCCAGGCGCTGGCGCCTGGCACCATAGTCAGCCTGACACGCACCACCGACGTCATCATCGGGCTGCTGCTGCTGATGTTGTCGCACGGGCTGCGCAGACGTAAGCACAGGGCATGGGAAGCCGTGATGGCTATCCTGGCCGTCGGGCTTCTCCTGCACACGCTGCTGAGTTCGGTTATATACCGATTCATCCCGTCGGTGCACCCGGTGCCACTGCACCCGGTGGCCGACGTCTTCTCGGCCGCCCTGCTCGTCGTGCTGTTCTGCTTCCGGCGGCAGTTCTACGCGGTCGGGGACCCGCGCTCGAGATGGCGGTCGCTGTGGGTGCTGTGCGGTCTAGTCATCGCGGACTTGAGCATCGGGCTCATCTACCTGGCGGTTGCCAGGGGCCTGTCTGCCGACTTCACGCTCTGGCAGCGGGTTTATTCGGTAGTGCAGAACCTTGTCGGATTCTCCGGACCTGTCCAATTCAACAACGAGACGGCCACGGATCACTTCGGCTTCCTGATGGGCGGGCTCGGCCTATTCACGCTCCTCGTCGCCGTCTACATGTTCCTGCGGCCCGCCCCGCAGACCAGCAGGATCGAGTCGGCAGATGCTGCCGGGATCCGGGAGCTGCTCGAGCGGCACGGCGATCAGGACTCACTTGGCTACTTCGCGCTGCGCGACGACAAGAGCGTCATCTGGTCGGCGACCGGCAAGGCCTGCATCGGGTACCGGGTACTGGCCGGGGTAATGCTGGCCAGCGGTGACCCGATCGGCGACCCTGAGGCCTGGCCGGGCGCCATCCAGCAGTTCCTGGACGAGGCGGCCAGGCACGCCTGGGTCCCCGCGGTCATCGGCTGCAGCGAACTGGGGGCTGAGGTGTGGTGCCGTGAGGGCTACCTCACGGCGCTGGAACTGGGCGACGAGGCAGTCGTCCGGGTAGCGGACTTCAGCCTGCACGGCAGGGCAATGCGCAACGTGCGGCAGATGGTGACCAGGGTCTGCCGCCAGGGCTACGAGGCACAGATCCGCAGGGTGTGCGACATCCCGCCAGGTGAGATGGCACGGCTCGTCCGCCAGGCCGACAGCTGGCGTGGCAGCCCGACCGAGCGCGGGTTCTCGATGGCGCTTGGCCGGGTCGGCCGTCGTGACGATGGTTGCTGCGTCCTAGCCACGGCGACCCAGAACGGGGTGCTGCGCGCGATGCTGCACTTCGTGCCGTGGGGCAGCGACGGGCTGTCGCTGGATCTGATGCGGCGAGACAGGTCTGCTGCACCGGGCCTGAACGATTTCCTCATCGTCGAGGCGATCAAGGGCGCTCCTGACCTAGGCGTTAAGCGGATATCGCTGAACTTCGCGATGTTCCGCGCGGCGCTGGAGCGCGGCGAGCGAATCGGCGCGGGCCCGGTGCTGCGGGCATGGCGGAGAATCCTGCTATTCCTGTCACGGTGGTTCCAGATCGAGTCGCTCTACAAGTTCAACGCGAAGTTCAATCCCGAGTGGGTGCCGCGGTTCCTGGTCTTCCCCGGCCCGAGCGATGCGCCGCGGATCGGGTTCGCGGCGCTCGAGGCCGAGGCGTTCCTGGTCTGGCCGACTATCGAGATACGCAGGATCGCGCGCAAGCTGGGCCTTGGTCGGCTGAAGCGGCGGCTGGCCGCCGTGGCGGCGGGAAGTTCCGGCCGCCCGTAGCCGTCCTCAGCCGAAGCGGCTGCCGCCGTGGCGGCGGGGAGTTCCGGCCGCCCGTAACGTGCCCAGCTGACAGTGTCGCGGCAAACAGCCGCAGTTGACGGGATGCCACGATTGGCGGACCGGGCCAGCACGTAGATTAACGGCATGACCAGCGAGGCGCATCGGCTGCCGGACGTGGGCCGCTGCCTCGTCATGGGCGTGGTCAACGTCACGCCGGATTCGTTCTCGGACGGCGGGACGTGGCTGGATCCTGACAAGGCAGTAGCGCACGGCCTCGAGCTTGCAGGCCAGGGCGCCGACATCATCGACGTGGGCGGCGAGTCGACCAGGCCGGGTGCTCAGCGGATCCCGCAGGAGGACGAGCTTGGCAGGGTGATGCCGGTCGTGACGGCCCTGGCCGAGGCAGGCTGCTACGTGAGCATCGACACCATGCGTGCCGAGGTGGCGGGCAGGGCACTGGCGGCCGGCGCCCGGATGGTCAACGACGTCAGCGGCGGCCTCGCAGACCCGGAGATGGCAGGCCTTGTCGGTGCCGCGGGTGTCCCGTACGTGGTGATGCACTGGCGCGGGCACAGTTCCGACATGTACGGCCCCGCCACCTATAGCGACGTGGTCGGCGAGGTGCGCGCGGAGCTCAGCCGCCGAGTGAGCGCGGTCATCGATGCGGGGGTGGATCCATCGCTGATCATCCTCGATCCTGGCCTGGGCTTCGCCAAGTTGCCGGAGCACAACTGGAGGCTGCTGGCCAGCCTGGACCTGATCGCCAGGCCGCCCGGTTACGACAGGCCCTTTCCGGTTCTGGTAGCCGCGTCCCGCAAGGGTTTCCTCGGCAAGCTGCTGGCCGGGAACGACGGGCAGCCGCGACCGTTCATCCGCAGCGATGACGCCACCATCGCGCTGACCGCGCTCGCGGTCGCGGCGGGCGCCTGGTGCGTCCGGGTGCACGTCGTCCCCGGCAACCTGGACGCCGTGCTGGTGGCGACGCGCTGGCGCCAGGAGGGACTGGCAGGCGCCCGCTGATGCTGGACAAGATTTCCATTACCGGGCTGCGCGTGCGAGGGCGGCACGGCGTGTATGAGCACGAGCGGGAGAACGGCCAGGAGTTCGTGGTGGATGCCGTCCTCTGGCTTGACACCTCGCCGGCCGCAGCCGCGGACGACCTCAGCCGCACTGCCGACTATGGCAGCATCACCAGCAGGCTGGCCGGGATCGTCGCCGGGGAACCCGTCGCGCTGATCGAGACGCTCGCGCAGCGGCTCGCCGCCGCGTGCCTGGCGGACGACGCCGTCCGGGAGGCAGAGGTCACCGTGCACAAACCGCAGGCGCCGCTAGCGCAGGACGTAGCCGACATCGCGATAACGATTCGCCGGAGTGCGCCGTGACGGCCTCCGTTGTGCTCGCCCTGGGCAGCAACCTGGGCGACAGGGCGGCGCACCTGCAGCAAGGCCTGACCATGCTGTGCGGGAACGGCCTTGCCTGCCGGTCGGTCTCGGCCATTTACCAGACTGCGCCGGTTGGCGGCCCGGAACAGGACGACTACTACAACGCTGTGCTACTGGCCGACACCTCGCTGCCCGCGATGGACATACTGGACAGGTGCCGCGCGGCTGAGGACGCGGAGGGGCGGGTCAGGACCGTGCGCTGGGGACCGCGGACCCTCGACGTGGACGTGATCAGCTACGACGACGAGATCAGCACCGACGCAGCGCTGACACTGCCGCATCCGCGGGCGGCCGAGCGGGCCTTCGTTCTGGTTCCGTGGCTCGAGGTGGCGCCCGATGCGTGCCTGCCCGGGGTCGGCCCGGTAGCCGGCCTGCCTGCTGCGGACAGCAGCGGGATTCGCCGGCTGTCGTCGCCGCGGCTTACGTTGCCTCCAAGGGGCTCAAGCGCGACGCCTCCGGGCCGCGATGACACACGGCGCGGCAGCGCAACAAGCCAGCCAAGCGGCAGGGCGCGGTGATGTCGTGCAGGTGACGCGGCCCGGTACTTTGCTCGGCATTTTCGCCCTGTGCACGCTCGCGTCCTGGCTGGCGGTACGCAAGGCCTTCGCGAGCATGCCGTTGCTACCCGCCGGCGTGATCTGGGTGCTGCTCGGCCTCGCGGTGGCAGAGACACTGGTGGCCAGGCACGTCCGGCGCAGGATCTCCAGGCCAGGCACGGGCAAGCCACTTGCGGCCATCGCGGTGGCCAGGCTCGTGGCGCTCGCCAAGGCCAGTTCGGCGTCGGCGTCGGCCCTCTGCGGTCTCGCGGTCGGCTTTCTGATCTACGTGCTCGGGATGCTGGACAAGACCGTGCCGGCCAGGGATGCCAGAATCGCCGGCGCCATCGTCGTTGCAGCCGCCGCGCTCGTCGGAGCGGCGCTCTACCTGGAACATTGCTGCCGGGCGCCGAAGCCGCCGGGCGACGACGAAGACCAGCCGGCCGGGCGCAGCGACGACTGGCAGTGGCACTCATGACCTGGGAACCGGGCGCACCGGAGCACCCGGCCCGGCTCAACGTGGGAGTCGTCGGGGCGGGACGGGTCGGCACCGCGCTGGCGGTGGCGCTCAGCCGTGCGGGCCACCGCGTAACTGGCGCGTCCGCAGTGTCGGAAACTTCTAGGCGGCGGGTCGAGCGCTTCCTGCCCGAGGTGCCGGTGCTGCAGCCCGCGGAGGTGATAGCCGCGGCCGACCTGGCGTTGCTGACGGTGCCCGACGACGCGCTGATGGGCTTGGTCGCGGGCCTGGCCGCGACCGGCGCGCCGCTGGCCGGCCGCTTGCTCGCGCACGCCAGCGGCAGGCACGGCCTCGCCGTGTTCGAGCCCGCGGTCGCGCGCGGCGCGCTGCCGCTGGCGTTGCATCCGGTTATGACCTTCACCGGGCGACCAGACGACGTCGACAGGCTCGCCGGGATCAGTTTCGGAGTCACAGCTCCGCCGGCCCTGCGCCCAGCCGCCGAGGTCCTGGTGATGGAGATGGGCGGCGAGCCGGTGTTCATCGCCGAAGAGGACCGGCCGCTCTACCACGCGGCGCTGGCAGGCGGTGCGAACCATCTGGTCACGCTCGTCGTGCAGGCAACAGACCTGCTCGCGAAGGCCGGAGTTCAGCACCCGGCCAGGATGCTCGGCCCGCTCCTTTCCGCCGCACTGGACAACGCGCTGCGGTTGGGGGACGCCGGCCTCACCGGGCCGGTGGCTCGCGCCGACGCCGAGACCGTGGCAGGCCACGTCGAGGCGCTCCGCGCTGCGGCGCCGGAGGCGCTGCCCGCCTATCTCGCGCTAGCCAGGCTCACGGCGGCGAGGGCGCTTGCGGCGGGGACGCTCACCGCGCCGGACGCCCAGCTGCTGCTCGACGTGCTCGCGGATGGCCCGAGGTGACTGGCCAGGAGGCGGGCAAGCCCGACCGCAACCAGGCGCCTGCTGCCACTGCCACAACCCAGATGCCGATGCTGGTCAGAACGAGAACCGGCATCTGCGTGGCACGCGCCGCGATATCCGAACCCGTGGTCCTGGTGCCGACGATGGGGGCACTGCACGACGGGCACCGCTCGCCGCTGCGCCTTGGCCGCGAACTCGCCGGGCGCGACGGCACCGTGCTCGTGTCGATATTCGTCAATCCGCTGCAGTTCGGGCCCGCGGAGGACTTCGGCGCCTACCCGCGCACGCTGGAACGCGACCTGGCCATCTGCGCGCAGGAGGGCGCTGCAGTGGTCTTCGCGCCGAGCCGGGCAGAAATGTACCCGGCCGATCCGATGGTGACAGTCGATCCCGGCCCGCTCGGCCGCGTCCTGGAGGGGAAGTCCAGGCCAGGCTTCTTCGACGGCGTGCTCACCGTGGTGCTGAAGCTGTTCCAGCTCACGGCGCCGGACGTGGCGGTGTTCGGGGCCAAGGATGCGCAGCAGCTCGTGCTCATCAAGCGCATGGTCACCGATCTCGATCTCGGCGTGCAGATAGCGACGGCGCCCTTGCATCGCGATCCCGACGGTCTCGCCTCTTCCAGCAGGAACGGCTACCTCTCCACGCAGCAGCGGGCAGCCGCGCTCGCGCTATCGCGCGCCCTGGCGGCCGGGCAGGCCGCCAGGGGGCATGGCGCGAAGGCGGTTCTCGAGGCGGCCAGCGCGGTACTAGACGAGGCCGCTGCTGCGCATCCGCCGGTGGAACTCGACTACCTCGTGCTTGCCGACCCGGATACGCTCGCGGAGGTCGGTCCCGATCACGAGGGTCTTGCTGTGCTGCTGGTAGCGGCCAAGGTCGGCACGACCCGGCTGATCGATAACACGCCGCTCGAAGTCGGCGTCTCCGGCGGCGCGGATCTGTGCTAGTAACCGAACTGGAGCGAGATTGCTGCTGACTATCGACGTCGGGAACACCAACACCGTGCTCGGCGTGTTCGACGGCGCCGACGTGGTGGAGCACTGGCGGATCTCCACCGACCCCGTGCGCACCGCTGACGAACTCGCCGTGCTGATCGAGGGGCTGCTACGGCAGAGCCCGCTGTTCGATGAGCCGGACATCGATGGCATTGCGCTGTGCTCGACGGTGCCGTCGGTGCTGCACGAGATGCGGGAGATGTGCCGCCGTTACTACGGCGACGTTCCGGCCGTAATCGTAGAGCCGGGCGTGAAGACCGGCGTGCCGCTGCGGTACGACAACCCAAAGGAGGTAGGCAGCGACCGGATCATGAACGCGGTTGCTGCCGTGCATCTGCATGGCGGCCCGGCCATCGTGGTTGATTTCGGCACCTCGACGAATTTCGACGCGGTGAGCGACCGCGGTGAGTTCGTCGGCGGTGCGCTAGCGCCCGGCATCGAGATATCCGTTGACGCGCTGTCCCGCCGGGCGGCCCAGTTGCTCAAAGTGGAGATCACCAGGCCGCCGAGGGTGATCGGGAAGAGCACCGTCGAGGCGCTGCAGTCCGGAATAGTGTTCGGATTCGCCGGGCAGGTCGAGGGGATTGCCACCAGGATGGCGGCCGAGCTTGCGCCGGACGATCCTGAGTCGGTCACGATCATCGCGACAGGCGGGCTCGCACCGCTGGTCATCGACGAGGTGTCGGTGATCGACGTGCACGAGCCCTGGCTGACCCTGATCGGCTTGCGGCTCACCTACGAACGGAACACGGCGGGAGCCGCGACCCGGCAGATACCGCGATGACCGGCGGCGCGTTCCCCCGGTAGCCTCAGGCAGATGACAGACGATCTGGGCGGCGAGACGGCGGAGCGCGGCGACATCCCGGAGCAGATGCAGGTGCGGCTGGCCAAGGCCGCCCGGCTGCGCTCTGCGGGCATCGACCCGTATCCCGTCGGCTACCAGCGCACGCACACGATCGCCGAGGTGCGCGCCGAGTTCGGCGAGCTGCCTCCCGACACGGCGACCGGCAAGCGCGTTGGCGTGGTCGGCCGGGTCATGCTGTACCGCAACACCGGCAAGCTCTGCTTCGCGACGGTCAGGGACGGCACCGGCGACATCCAGGTGATGATCTCGCTGGACCGGGTGGGCGCCGACGCGCTGGCCGCCTGGAAGCAGGACGTCGACCTCGGCGACCACGTGGGCGTGACCGGCGAGGTGATCTCGTCGCGGCGCGGAGAACTGTCCGTGCTCGCCGATTCGTTCGCCATCACGGCCAAGGCGCTGCGCCCGCTGCCGGACAAGCACCGTGGC
>JASHTT010000519.1 GCA_030040415.1 Streptosporangiaceae bacterium
CAGGACGACGAATATCCGCAGGGCGAGCGGCGGCAGCCGCCTGCCGTACTTGGCACCGAGCACTCCGCCGCCGGTCGAGCCGACCGCGATCAGCAGCACGACCAGCCACGCAACGTGGGCGAAGATCATGTAAGCGACGGCGGCGGTACCGTTGACGACGCCGACGAGGACGTTCTTCGCGCCGTTGACGCGCTGCAGCGGCTCGTCAAGGAACGTGCCGAGCAGGCCTATCATGAGCACTCCCTGCGCGGCGCCGAAGTAGCCCCCGTACACAGCCGAGCCAAGGACTCCGGCGGCGAGCACCGGACTGATGTGCTCCTCGCCGTCCTTGGCGGCCCGCGCCTGCCGCCGCGCCGCGATCCCGCGACTGAGTCTCGGCTGGACGATCACGAGCACGCAGGAGATCAGGATCAGGACGGGCACGATTACCTGGAACGAGCTCGACGGGAGCAGCAGCAGCGCTGCGACGCCGCCGAGCGAACCGACCGCCGAGAAGACTCCGAGCCGCATGAGCCTGCGGCGCTGCCCTGACAGTTCTCGCCGGTAACCGACGGCGCCGCTGACGTTGCCGGAGACTAGGCCGACGTTGTTAGACACATTGGCGATCACCGGCGGGAAGCCGAACGCCAGCAAGGTCGGGAACGTTATCAGCGAGCCCGAGCCCACTATCGCGTTGACAGTGCCCGCAGCCGCACCTGCCGCGAGGATACCCAGGGCCTCAGCAGGGCCCACGTGTTCCTCGCAACATCACCTGGATCATATGCGACGATCGGCATCGCGCCATGGCTCCAGCTGTGGCCGGCAAGGCGGGGGCGGGGCAGGCAGGGGGCAGCGCCGCGGTCAGGGCGGGGGCCGGCGGGGGCAACGCCGCGGGAGAGCCAGGGCCGGCGGGGGCAACGCTGCAGACGAGGCAGGGCGGGGACAGCCCCGCAGTACAGCCCCTTCAGGGCAGTTGCACCGCCCGAGCGGACCAGCGCGAGGCCCGCCGTTCGACCTGCAGCGGAACGCCGAAGCAGCGTGACAGGAGCCGTTCGGTGAATACTTCGCGCAACGGCCCGGCCGCCAGCACCCTGCCCTTGCGCATGAGCATGGCGTGCGTGAAGCCGGCCGGCACTTCCTCGACATGGTGGGTGACCAGCACCATCATCGGTGACCGAGGATCGCGCAGCAGCGACGCGATACGGGCGAGCAGATCCTCGCGCCCGCCGAGGTCCAGCCCAGCCGCTGGCTCGTCCAGCAACAGCAGCTCCGGGTCGGACATCAGGGACCTGGCTATCTGGACGCGCTTGCGCTCTCCCTCGGACAGGCTGCCGAAGCGCCTGCGGATCAGGTGCGCGCAACCGAGCGCGTCGAGCAGTTCCACCGCTCTGGTCAGGTCGAACGAGTCGTACTCCTCGGCTGCGCGGCCGAGTATCCCGTAGGAGGCGGTGAGCACCAGGTCGATGACCTTCTCGGTCGACGGCACATGCTCCGCGATCGCCGCGCTGGCCATGCCGATCCGGGTTCGGAGGTCGGCGATGTCGGCCTCCGGCAACGCCTCACCCAAGATCTCTACCGTGCCCTGCGTCGGTGCGAGCAGGGTCGCCGCGACTTGCAGCAAGGTGGTCTTGCCCGCGCCGTTCGGGCCGATGATCACCCAGCTCTCGTCCGCGTGTGCGGTCCAGTTCACGTCCCGCAGCAGCATGGCGGAGTCGAATCGGACCCCGACACCGCGGAGCCGTAGCACCTCAGCCGACACGGAAAAGACCAGGGCAAGGCAGGCTGCACCGATTCACGTACACAACGTACCGGGAACGAGCGCACGGCCGGGGCACGGCCAGAGCGCGGCCGTGCCCCGGCCGTGCCAGCGGGCGACTGTCATAAGGCGAGAGCACCCCGATGCCTGGCGGGCACCGGCGGTAGATAGCGTTAACTGCGCTATGCCCGGTCCCCAGATCACGCTGCTGGTGACGCTGACCGGCCGTGACCGGCCTGGCGTCACCTCTCGGCTGTTCACCGTGCTGTCAGCGCACGAGCTGACAGTGCTTGACGTCGAACAGGTCGTCATACGTGGTCGCCTGGTACTTGGCGTGCTGTTGTCTGCCCCCGGGTCGCCTGACCTCACGGCTATCCATCAGCAGGTCACCACGCTGGCCGAGGACATGGGCATGGAAGCCGAGATCACCATGGGCTCGGGCGACCAGCCACAGCGGCTGCGCGGCACGCTGCACGTGACCGTGCTCGGCCGGCCGCTGCTGCCATCGGCAGTGGCATCGATAGCTGGCCGCATCGCGGCAAACGGCGCGAACATCGAGAAGATCACCCGGCTCGCACATCGGCCGGTGACCTGCATCGAGTTCCAGGTATCCGGGGCGGACCCGGTCCAGCTCCGTACTGCCCTTGCCAGGGACTCTGCCGAGCTTGGCGTGGACGTCGCCGTCCAGCGTGGCGGCCTGCACCGGCGCGCCATGCGCCTCGTCGTGATGGACGTGGACTCCACGCTGTTGCAGGACGAGATCATCGACCTGCTGGCCGAGAGGGCTGGGTGCGCGGACGAGGTGGCCGCGCTGACGGCCGCCACGATGCGCGGGGAGATCGACTTCGCCGAGGCGCTGAGCCAGCGGGTGCGACTGCTCAGCGGTCTCGACGTACAGGCCATCGACGACGTGCTCAAGCACCTGAGGCTGGCGCCCGGCGCCCGGACCCTGATCAGAACGCTCAAGCGGCTCGGCTACCGGTGCGGCGTGGTCAGCGGCGGGTTTACCCAGTTCACCAGCTGGCTAGCCACCGAGCTTGGGCTGGACTTCGCCGAGGCCAACACGCTGGAGATCGCCGACGGCAAGCTGACCGGCCGGCTTGCCGGGCCAGTTGTCGACAGGGCGGGCAAAGAGCAGGCGCTGCGCAGGTTCGCCGCCGAGGCGGGCGTGCCGCTCAGCCAGACGGTGGCGGTCGGAGACGGCGCCAACGACCTCGACATGATCGCTGCTGCCGGGCTCGGCATCGCCTACAACGCCAAGCCGGCCGTCCGCAGCGCGGCCGACACCTCGCTCAGCGTCCCGCATCTCGACGCGATCTTGTACCTGCTCGGCATCTCCCGCGATGACGTGGAGGCCGCCGACGCCGAGGATCCGGTGCTCGCCGAGGCTGGCGGCAACTGGGCCTAGCCGCCGCGGGCTTGCGACCGTGCGGCGGTTACTGGCCCCGTGGCAGCCACGAAGCAAGTGCCTCGCCGTCGCCGATCGACAGTTCGGCCCACGTTCCCGGTAGGCCGATCACGGCGATGGCAGCGGTCGGGAAGTCAGGCTCGGCCCCGGTCAGCATTCCGACGAGGTCGGCCGCCGCCGGGTTGTGACCGATGTACATGAGCGTCCGCACGTCCTCGGGCGTGCCCCGCACGGCCTCGGCGACCTCGTCGGCGTCCGCCCCGTACAAGCCGGGCTCAACTGAGAAAGCCGGATCGGCGCCGAGCGAGCCCGACAGGTTCTCCCAGGTCTGCCGGGTCCGCACGGCCGTCGAGCAGATGACGAGGTCCGGCACGAACCCCTGCCGCGCCAGCCACTGGCCAGCCGCCGCGCTGTCGCGAAGGCCGCGCGGCCTTAGCGGCCGGTCGAGGTCGGGACCGCCCGGCAGCTCGCCAGCCTTGGCGTGCCGCATCACGATCAGCGAGTGCGTTTGCTGCATGCCTTCCATGGTGCGTCATCCAGCCCAGGACCCTGAAGGCCCCTGGCACCGGCTCGCGATTCGGCGACCCGGCCGGGCCAAGTCCGGAGCCCGCTGCTGGCTAACCGGAGCCGTCAGGCAGTCACCTTGTCGGCCGGTGCCTTGGCCTCCGAGCCGCCGCCGGTGATGCTCGACGAGCGGCGCTTGGAGTACAAGATGGCGGCGACCACGATGGCCACGGCGACGATCGCGACACCGGCGCGCAGCCCGTCGTTGTGGTCGTATCGCACGACGCTGGCGGCGATGAGCAGCGACACCAGGTTCATGACCTTGATCAGCGGGTTGATGGCCGGACCAGCCGTGTCCTTGAACGGGTCACCGACGGTGTCACCGATCACCGTGGCGGCGTGCGCCTCGGAGCCCTTGCCGCCGTGGTGGCCGTCTTCCACGAGCTTCTTGGCGTTGTCCCAGGCGCCGCCGGAGTTAGCCAGGAACACCGCCATCAGCACGCCAGCCCCGATGGCGCCTGCCAGGTAGCAGCCCAGCGGGCCGTAGCCGATGGCGAAGCCGACAGCGATCGGGGTCAGCACCGCAAGCAGACCGGGGGTAGCCAGCTCACGCAGCGAATCCTTGGTGCAGATGTCGACGACGCGGCCGTACTCGGGCTTCTCGGTGTAGTCCATGATCCCGGGCCTGGTCCGGAACTGCTCGCGGACCTCGAGCACGACGCGGCCGGCCGCCCGGCCCACGGCCCTGATCAGCAGGCTCGAGAACATGAACACCACCGCCGCGCCAATGATCAGGCCGACCAGGTCATTCGGGCTGGCTATCGACAGGCTGAAGGTGTGCGCCGCACTGCCGAGCGCCGACTGCACCGAGGTGCGGAACGCGCCGAACAGCGCCGTCGCCGCGAGCACCGCAGTCGCGATCGCGATGCCCTTGGTGATCGCCTTGGTCGTGTTGCCGACCGCGTCGAGGTGCGTGAGCACCTGGGCTGCCTCGCCCTCGACCTCGCCGGACATCTCGGCGATACCCTGCGCGTTGTCGGTCACCGGGCCGAAGGAGTCCATCGACACGATGACGCCAACCGTGGTCAGCAGGCCGGTGCCAGCCAGCGCGACGCAGAACAGCGCCAGCGTGGCGTTGCCCGTGCCAAGCAGGAACGCGCAGTACACGGCCCCGCCGATGAGCAGCGCCGAGTAGACGGCCGACTCCATGCCGGTAGATATGCCAGACAAGATCACCGTTGCGGCGCCGGTCTCCGAGCTGTCGCCGATCTCTTGTACTGGCCGCCGGTTCGTCTCGGTGAAGTACCCGGTCAGCAACTGGATCGCGCTGGCAAGCACGAGGCCGATCAGCACGGCGAGGATGGCGATGAGCCGCGGGTCGCCCTTCAGGCTCAGGATCGAAGCATCGGTGACGCCCTTCAGCGCACTGAACTTCGACGGGAGGTAGACCAGCGACGCGATGACGACCAGGACCAGCGAGAAGACCGCCGAGATGAAGAAGCCGCGGTTGATCGCGCTCATGCCGCTCCGGTCGGACCGCCTTGGCACGACCGAGAAGATACCGACGACGGCAGTGATGACGCCGATCATGGGCACGATCAGCGGGAACACCAGGCCGGCGTCGCCGAACGCTACCTTGCCGAGGATCAGGGAGGCGACCAGCATCACCGAGTACGACTCGAATAGGTCGGCCGCCATGCCAGCGCAGTCGCCGACGTTGTCACCGACGTTGTCCGCGATCGTGGCCGCGTTGCGCGGGTCGTCCTCGGGAATGCCCTTCTCCACCTTGCCGACCAGGTCAGCGCCCACGTCGGCGGCCTTGGTGTAGATGCCACCGCCGACTCGCATGAACATGGCCAGCAGCGCGGCACCGAAGCCGAAGCCCTCGAGCACGTCGGGCGCGTTGCCCCGGTAGATCAGCACGACTACCGCAGCGCCAAATAGGCCGAGGCCGACGGTGAACATGCCGGCCACTCCGCCGGTACGGAAGGCGATCCGCATTGCCGAGCGCTCACCGGACTCCTTGGCAGCGGCCGTGACGCGCACGTTGCCCCGCACGGTCAGCGACATGCCGTTGAACCCGGTCAGGGCCGAGAAGAGGGCCCCGACCAGGAAGAAAATACTCCGGCCCCAGCGCACGCCAGTGACATCCGCCGACAGGACTCCGTCAACCGGCAAGATCAGCAGCAGCAAGAAAATGGGAACGACGAAAACGCTCAGGGTACGGAATTGCCGCTTCAGGTAGGCGCCAGCGCCCTCCTGGACGGCCTTGGCGATCTCCTGCATCTTGGCGGACCCCTGGCTGGCCGCCAGCACGTCCCTGACCAGATACCCCGCGACGGCGAGCGCTAGCAGCGCGATCACTGCGACGACGACAATCCAGGTCAGGTTGCCGCCAGCCACAGTGGCCTGGCCGCTCGCCAGGGCGAGTTTGTGCAACATCCGTTCCGTCCTCCTTGACAGGGGATCAAAGCTAGTACCAGACCCGCTGTGCGGGGCGACTCTGGTGACGTAGCTCGCAGCAACCCGCCAGTACCAGCCAGGCAGGAAACGTGCCGCAGCAACAGCCGCGGTGCCCGGATTCTACGCATCCGGGTACCCGGATGGTAATTCGGGCTCCGCTAGCCGCTCGGCACGAAGCGTTTGTGTTAGCTAAGGTACTCGCCTGGGAACGGCCATGCCCGCAGCAGGCGGTATCCGAAGGCAACTGCCGGGGGCCCAGTCAGCGTCGATTACCTACTAGGTCCGGACGATGGCCAGCTCATCCTGATGCTAGTGCCCAGGTCCGTCTCGCTGATCTGCACCTCGTCGGCGAGCCCGGCGATCACGGCGATCCCCAGCCCGTCTGGCAGCGCGGTGGCTGCCGGACCGTCGGCACCGCTCTGGCCGTCGGCGACCGGAGCCGAGGTGTCGGTCACTTCGACCTCGAACCTGCCGACGAGGTCGGTGAGCGCAAGCCTGACCGGCTCACCCGGGCAGTGCCGCTGGTGGCCAGCCACGGCTCGCGAGCACGCCTCGCCCACCGCGATCCGGACCTCATCAAGCAGCGACTCGTCTACGCCGCTGCGCCTGGCTACCGCCGTAGCCACGAGCCTGGCAGTCCGGATGTGGGCTGGCAGGGCGGTGAAGCTCAGCTCGACTGTTGCCATTGCCTCATCACGGCTCGGCCGACACGCCTGCGATCCGGGGGACTTCCCCCCGGGCTGGCACGCCTGCGGTTGCCTTATTTCTCTGACCGCCGGGCCGCGATGGCCTCGTCGATCGTGTCGTGGATGCCGAACACCTTGGTCAGTCCGGTGATCCTGAAGATCTTCAAGATCCGCTCCTGCGTGCAGACCAGGTCCAGGGACCCGTCGTGTGCACGAACCCGTTTCAGGCCGCCTACCAGCACGCCGAGACCGGTCGAGTCCAGGAACTCCACCTTCTCCATGTTCACGACAAGCTGATAAAAGCGGTTGTTCACCAATTCGATGAGCAATTCGCGCAGCCGGGGCGCCGTGTAAACGTCGATCTCACCCTCGACGTCGACGACCTCGATGCCGTCCTTGCTGTAGTGGTCTAGCTTCAGATCCACATATCCTCCAGGCCGTACGGCTGTTACCTCGTCCGGCGAGCGTTTGCCACCGTTGCTAGCAGCACTGTCGCTAGCAGCACTCTTGCTACCAGCACCGCTGCCACCAGCACCGTTGCTACCAACACGGGCACCGCTGGCGGCACTGCCTGTCGGGGCACTGCCTGTAACGGTGCGTGCCTTTCGTACGCATCCAATGATGCCTGCCCTATGTCTATACCAGATCACACTCGCAGGCACCCCGAGCCGTGCGACACACTGGGGCTGATGCGCTCTTTGCCGCCACTGGTGCCAAGCCCAGGGGCCACCCCCGGACCCGCGCAAGGGGCGGCCGAGGACATCCTGCGGTCTGGCGCGCTGACCGGCAGGCTGACCTTCCGAGCCGATATTCCCGGCCGCGCCGGCCTGCATGCGGACTGGCCGGACTGGGTGCCGCCGCAGCTCATCGCCGCGCTGCGGGCCGCCGGTGTGAGTGCACCCTGGCAGCACCAGGAGCAGGCGGCGCAATTGGCCTGGGCGGGCCAGTCGGTGATCATCTCGACTGGCACCGCGTCGGGAAAGTCGCTCGGTTACCTGCTGCCCGCCCTGACCTGCGTGATGGCCGGAAAGACGGCTCTGTACATCGCGCCCACCCGGGCCCTCGCGGCCGATCAGCTACGGTTCGTGCGCTCGCTCGGGCTGCCCGGGGTCCGGCCAGCGGTGGTGGACGGGGACACCCCGTGGACGGAGCGGACCAGGGCGCGGTCGCACGCCAACTTCCTCCTCACCACACCCGACATGCTGCATCACTCTGTGCTGCCGCTGCACGCGAGATGGAACGGGCTGCTGCGCCGGCTGCGGTACGTAATCGTGGACGAGTGCCACACCTATCGGGGCGTTTTCGGCTCGCACGTCGCGCAGGTCCTTCGCAGGCTCACCCGTGTAGCCAGGCACCACAGCGGCGCCGACCCCGTGTTCGTACTCGCGTCGGCCACGATCAGCGAGCCCGGAACCTGCGCAAGCAGGCTAACCGGCAAGACCGTCCAAGAGGTCACCGCGGACACGGCGCCGCGCGCCCCGCTGAAGCTGGCGTTCTGGGAGCCTCCGCTGACCGGTGCTCGCGGCGAGGCGGGGGCCGCCGTCCGCCGCACGGCCACCGCCGAGGCCGCCCGGATGCTCGCTGACCTGGTCATTGACGGGGTGCAGGCACTGGCATTCGTCAGGTCGAGGCGAGGCGCCGAGGCGGTCGCCCTGTCTGCGCAGCGCCACCTGACCGAGGCCGGCGCAGCCGAACTCGCCAGCCAGGTAGCTGCCTACCGGTCCGGCTACCTGCCGGAGGAACGGCGCACGCTAGAGGAGGCCCTGCGGACGGGGCAGCTCACCGGGGTGGCCGCCACGACCGCGCTCGAGCTCGGCGTCAACATGGCGAGACTCGACGCGGTCATCATGGCCGGCTGGCCAGGTACCAGGGCCGCACTGTGGCAGCAGGCCGGGCGGGCTGGCCGGTCAGGCCGGGACGCGGTCGCGGTGCTGATCGCGCGCGACGACCCGCTCGACACCTACCTGGTGCATCACCCGGATGCCCTGCTAGGGGCCCCAGTCGAGGCAACTGTGCTGGACCCCGGCAACGCCTACGTGATGGCACCGCACCTGTGCGCGGCGGCCGCCGAACTGCCACTGGGCGACCATGACCTAGCCGAGTTCTCGACAACCGGGCCTGAGGTAGCCGCCGCACTGGCAGCGGACGGCATGCTCCGGATGCGGGGAGGGCGGTGGTACTGCACACGGCTGGGCATGGCGAAGCGGACCGGGCTCCGCGGGACCGACGACCAGCCCGTCAGGATCGTCGAGCTCGGCACCGGGCGGCTGGTCGGCACCGTCGACGAGCCTTCCGCGCACTTCCTTGCCCACGAGGGCGCCGTCTACCCCCACCAGGGCGAGATGTACCTGGTCAGCAGGCTCGACCTGGCCGAGCGCATCGCCCTGGTCGTCCAGGCGGACCCCGGTTACGCGACGACCGCGCGCGAGATCACCGGCATCGAGGTCGCCGCCGAACTGGCCACCCAGGACTGGGGCGGGGCGCGCGTCAGCTTCGGCGACGTGCACGTGTCCAGGCA
>JASHTT010000520.1 GCA_030040415.1 Streptosporangiaceae bacterium
GCCCTTGCACACTTGCGCTAGCTGCGGAAACGCAACTACGCTGAGTGCTCAGTTCTGTTCGTTACGTCATATTGGATAATTTGTGCCGCCGCATACGGGGGTTCACGTTGCCGAGGCGGGCCGAACTCGCTAGTTTCCCCTCGCGGAGCGACTTTTTCGATACGAAACCCGAGGTGACCTCGCGTGGCTCTTCCTCCACTCACCCCCGAGCAGCGGGCAGCGGCGCTAGAAAAGGCAGCCCAGGCTCGCAAGGACCGTGCCGAAGTCAAGAACAGGCTCAAGCACGGCGCCACCTCCCTGCCCCAGGTGCTCAAGGAGGGGCAGACTGATGACGTGGTCGGCAAGATGAAGGTCTCGGCCCTGCTGGAGTCGATGCCGGGCGTCGGGAAGGTGCGGGCCAAGCAGATCATGGAACGACTCGGCATCGCGGAGTCGCGGCGCGTGCGGGGCCTTGGCGCCAACCAGCGCAGCGCGCTGGAGAGCGAATTCGGCGGTGACATCTGACGGTGACGGCGGGAGTGACCGGAGCGGGAGCCGCGGGGCAGAGCCTGACGGCCTGGCCATGCGGCCCGCGCGGATCGCGTCGGCGGGGTGCGGTGCCCGCCCGGCTCACTGTCCTGTCGGGTCCGTCCGGTGTGGGTAAGAGCACTGTCGCCGCCCGGCTGCGCCGCGAGAGCCCGTGGATCTGGCAGTCGGTATCGGTCACGACCCGGCAGCCGAGGCCTGGCGAGGTCGACGGGCGCGAGTACTACTTCGTGGACGACCAGGAGTTCGACGGCATGCTCGCCCGGGACGAGCTGCTGGAATCTGCGAACTTCGCCGGACACCGGTACGGCACCCCCCGCGCGCCTGTCCAGCAGCGTCTCGATGAAGGCGCGCCGGCCCTGCTCGAGATAGACGTGCAGGGCGCCAGGCAGGTGCGCCAGGCAGTTCCCGGGGCGCTGCTTGTCTTCATGGCGCCACCGTCATTCGATGAGCTGGTCCGCAGGCTGACCAGCCGGGATACCGAGCCGACGGAGGTCATTGACCGGCGGCTCGCGGCGGCGCGTGCGGAACTGGCGGCCGACGTCGAGTTCGACATCAGGCTCGTGAACACGTCCGTCGATCACGTTTGCGGTCAGCTGGTAGCCTTGATGGCGGCCCAGCAGGCCGACGCTCACTAGCCAGGACTGGAAGGCGCATAGTGGCAGGGACTCCCGCCCTCGAAGGCATCATCAACCCGCCTATCGACGATCTGCTCGAGATCGTGGACAGCAAGTACGGCCTCGTCATCATGGCGTCGAAGCGTGCACGGCAGATCAACGCCTACTACGCCCAGCTCGGCGAGGGCCTGCTTGAGTACGTGGGACCGCTGGTCGAGACGCGGGTCCAGGAGAAGCCGCTGTCCATCGCGCTGCGCGAGATCAGCGAGCGGCTGCTGACCGCGGAGACCCCAGAGGCCTGATCCGGCCGCCCAGCCAGCGGAGTTTCCGTGCGCGTGGTCCTGGGCGTCGGAGCGGGGATCGCCGCTTACAAGTGCTGCGAGCTGCTCCGGCTGCTGACTGAATCCGGGCATCGGGTCCGGGTCGTGCCTACTCCCGCCGCGCTGGAGTTCGTCGGTGCCGCTACCTGGGCTGCACTGTCTGGCGAGCCAGTCTCGGTCACTCCCTGGGAGGACGTGCACGAGGTACCGCACGTGCGCCTCGGGCAGGAAGCCGATCTCGTCTTCGTCGCCCCGGCAACCGCTGACCTGCTCGCGCGTGCGGCCGTCGGCATGTCCGACGACCTGCTCACCGCGGTGCTGCTGACCGCGCGGTGCCCTGTCGTCTTCGCCCCGGCGATGCACACCGAGATGTGGGAGCACCCGGCAACCCGCGCCAACGTGGCGACGCTGCGCGGCCGCGGGGCGGTCGTCCTGGAGCCCGCGTCTGGCAGGCTGACCGGCCGCGACACCGGTCCGGGGCGACTGCCTGAGCCGGCCGAGCTGTTCTCGGTCGCCCGGCGGCTGCTGGCGCGTGGTACCCGCGCCCTGATTCAGGACCTCGCGGGCAGGCACCTTGTGGTCTCGGCCGGCGGCACGCGGGAGGAGCTAGACCCGGTTCGCTACCTGGGCAACTGGTCGTCCGGCAGGCAGGGCTACGCCCTCGCCGAAACCGCGGTCAGCCGCGGCGGGCAGGTCACTCTGATAGCGGCCAACACCGACCTGCCGGACCCGGCTGGCGTAAAGGTCGTCAGGGTGCGGTCGGCCCTGCAGCTGCGCGAGGAGGCACTAGCGGCCGCCGATACCGCGGACGCCGTGGTCATGGCCGCCGCCGTCGCGGACTATCGCCCCGCGGCGCGCAGCGACTCCAAGATCAAGAAGACCGGAGCCGCGCCGGACCCCGTCGTCCTGGCGGAGAACCCGGACATCGTGCGTGACCTGGTGGCGGCGCGCCGTCGGCCTGGCCAGGTCATCGTCGCGTTCGGCGCGGAGACAGGTGACTTGCTGGCTAACGGCCGCCAGAAGCTGGCGAGGAAGGGCAGCGACTTGCTCGTGGTCAACAAGGTAGGGAACGGGCTTGCCTTCGGGACCGCCGATAACGAAGTACTCGTGCTCGGGGCCGATGGCAGCGAGGTCATGCTGCCGCGCGCCGCCAAGGAGGAGATCGCCGACTCCATCTGGGACCTGGTGGTTGCCAGGCTGCCCTGA
>JASHTT010000521.1 GCA_030040415.1 Streptosporangiaceae bacterium
CTGGGCGTTCGCGCCAGAGGCGATCGGCAAGCCCGGCTTCGACCCCGGCTACGCGGTCGAGTTCTGGGACATCACCAACCGCGAGGACTGGGGCGCTTGCGAGTCGGTCCAGCGCGGCCTGACGTCGGAGCACGCCGTGCCAGGCCCCCTGGCTCCGGATGAGGACGCCGTGTACCAGTTCGTGACCATGGTCGGCCGCGGCTATACAGGCGAGTCGATCTGGGACCGCAAGGTAGCGGTCACCAGCTAGCAGCTTTTAGGGAGGGAACGGGACAGCCCGGCCGGCTGCCCCCAGCACGCGCAGCGCGTTGAGGGTGATCATTTCGCAGGGACCGTCCCGGCCCCAATCCACGACCTCTGGGGTAACGGTGCTCGGCGGCGGCTTCCACCAGTAGCCGCGCGTCCGCCAGCCGCCGTCGGGCAACCGCTGACGTTCCAGTTCGTCGAGCGCGTCTGCCGCCCGCGGATCCTTGACCTTGCCCAACCGGGAGAGCACGAGCAGCGCCTGCAGGATGTCGTAGTGCCAGTACGGCGGGTAGCGAGGCGTCAGCCAGCTGCGGTCGATCACGTCGCCGGTGCGCATGCTGCGGAAGAGGCGGTGCTCGAGGAACAGCTCCGCGGCCCGGTCAGCGGCTTCGGCAGCGGCCGTCGAGCCGCTCGCCTGCGCATACTCGTGCAGGCCCCAGCAGGTTGCCAAAGTCTCGTGGAACGACGATCGGTATCCCGTCGCCTTCATGTCGCAATTCCAGCCGCCGTCCGGCCATTGCCAGCTCATGATCGCCTCGGCGAGCCTGGCGACCCGTGGCTCGCCTGCCAGGCCGAGTCTGCAGCAGGCCGCCAGCGCGTTGCCCTGGATGGTGGCGTGGCTGCGCGGCAAGCCGTCGACGACCGGCACGGGGCGCACACGATCGAGCGCTGTCAGCACCGACTCCGCCGCGGCTACGGCGCCTTGGTCAAGCTGCGGTACAGCCAACTCGACCAGGGAGACAAGGCGCCAGTGCGCGCCAGTCCACTTCCGGTAGAAGGACACCCCGAAGCCGCCGTCGGGCTGTTGCCCGGACAGCAGTGCGGTCACCTTCGGGCCGGTGCGGATCGCCCGCTCGTCGTCGGCGGCTGTCTCGCCGAGCAGGTCGCGGCGCGTCATGAAGCGGATGGCCGGCTCGTCCGAGCCAAGCAGCCAGCGCACTTCGTCGCGCGTCTGCCGGGCAGTCACTGCCCGTCCTGGACCGCCGGGATGGCCGCGCCGCGGCGCGGGCCCTTGGTTTCGGCCTGTCCGAGACGGCCGGCGCCGGCGGCGGCGCCGGCCGTCTCAGGCGCCGCCCGCCGGATCCACAGCATCACCGCCGATGCCGCGACGAAGGCCACCGCCGCCAGCAGGTAGGAGTTGCCGGCCAAGAGCACCAGCGGCCCGCCGTAGCCCGTCTGCTGGTTGGGCACCCACCAGATCGGCGCGACCCAGAACAGAACCGCCACGCCGAGCGTCCACCACCACGCACCCGCTGGCCGGTCCCGACCGAGCGCCAGCCAGCCGAGCACCGGCACGACCCACACGTAGTGGTGGGACCAGGAGATCGGCGAGACGATCAGTCCGGTCGCGGCGCACAGCAGGATGCCGAGCATCGCCGACGAGGCGCGGTAGGCCCAGGCGGCTACCGCGAGGCCGGCCACGGCAACGACGGCGGTCAGCGCGTACACGAGCACCGGAGACGGGGGGCCGCCGAGCATCCGCTGCACGGCGCTGTGCAGGTTCTGGTCACTGGCGTACAGCAGGTTTCCTGCCCGGCGGGTATCGAAGATCTCCGTCGACCAGTACTGCACCGAGGAGTATGGCGCGATGGCGAGTGCCAGCAGCGTGCACACCGCGAACGAGGCGAACGCGGTGGCCGCCGCCCGGAACTGGCGGGTCAGCACCAGGAACGGTATGAAGATCAGCGGCGTCAGCTTGACGGCTGCCGCGATACCCACCAGCACACCTCGCGGCAGGGTGGCCGACCCGATACGCAGCGTGCACGTCAGGTCCGCCAGGACCATCAGCGCGAGGACGATGTTGACCTGGCCGAGATCGAGCGTCAGCAGATCCGGGCTGAGCCGCAGTACCGGGAACAGCAGGACAGCCGTCGTGATCAGCAGTGGCGTGACCGGCCACTGCGGCCGGACGGCCCTGATGCTGACGGCGATCAGTGCCGCCAGCGCCAGAATGGTGACCAGCGACCAGGTGAGCTGGCCGGCCTGCACGGATAGCTGGCTGAACGGCCAGAAGGCCAGCGCGGCGAAGGGCGGATAGGTGAAGTGCATGCCGCGCTTGCCGCCCATCAGCAGTCGCGGCAGCCGGACCGTGTACAGGTCACGGCGCAGGAGGTGAGCGCCGCCCATCCGGTATATGTCGAAATCGATCTGATGGCCGCTTGCCTCGGCGACAGCCACGGCCACGGCTCCGAGGACCGACACCAGGCCGATCGCCATGGCGAGCCGGGAGGTCACCAGAGCGCCAAGGCGGCCCGGCAGCCCGCTGACTGCCGTGTCGCCTGACCGCTGATCGCTCACCTGACCGATGCTAAGCGGAGGCATCGATCCGCGGCGGCTCGCCGCGGCATATCGGCGGGCCCGTGGCTGTTGAGAGCCAGTGCTGCCGGCGGCAGCCGCGGCTCCCTTCGAGTGTGAGGAAACCTGTTGTGACCCTGCGCGACATCCCCCTCAAGACCTTGGCCGGGCAGCCGTCGTCGCTCGGCGCGGTGGACGCCAAGACGCTGCTCGTCGTCAACGTAGCCTCCAAGTGCGGGCTGACACCGCAGTACGCGGGTCTGGAGGAGCTGCACAAGAGGTTCGCTGACCAGGGCTTCGCGGTCGTCGGCTTTCCCTGCAACCAGTTCGGCGGCCAGGAGCCGGGCAGCGCAGACGAGATCGCGCAGTTCTGCTCGGCGAACTACGGCGTCACGTTCCCGATGTTCGAGAAGATAGAGGTCAACGGGCCCGGCCGACACCCCGTCTATGAAGAGCTAACTGTTACGCCGGACGCGGACGGAGAAGCCGGAGACGTGCAGTGGAACTTCGAGAAGTTCCTCGTCGGCCAGGACGGCAGCGTCATTGGTCGGTTCCGGCCGATGACCGCGCCAGATGCGCCCGAGTTGGTCGCGGCTATCGAGACGAGTCTGGCTGGCGACTAGGCAGTGTCCTAGCCCCGGTGAAGCGAGTCCGGCTGGCGACTAGGCGGTCTCCTAACCCAACGGATTCGTTCTTCGCGTTCTCAGCCTCTTTTAATGATTCGCCGTTAGTGTGATGATCCTGCCAACGT
>JASHTT010000522.1 GCA_030040415.1 Streptosporangiaceae bacterium
CGTCGTGCGCACGCGCAAGGAGCGGCGCCGTGGTGACGGCTCCTACATCCGCTTCGACGAGAACGCGGCCGTGCTGATCAGGGACGGCGGGGACCCGCGCGGTACCCGCATCTTCGGCCCTGTCGGCCGGGAACTGCGGGAGAAGCGGTTCATGCGGATCATCTCGCTCGCTCCGGAGGTGCTCTGATGGCTGACGCCAAGAAGCCAGCGCAGGGGAAGCGGCAGAAGATGAAGATCAGGAAGGGTGACAAGGTCGTCGTCATCGCCGGCAAGGACATCGGCCGCGAGGGCACGGTCATCCTGGTCCGCCCGGACAAGCAGCAAGTGCTTGTCCAGGGCGTGAACATGATCAAGAAGAACACGAAGGTCAACTACCAGGGGCAGCGCGGCGCCAAGGAAGGCGGCATCGTGCACCAGGAGGCCTTTTTGCACGTGAGCAACGTCCAGCTGATCGACCCGGACACCAAGGGCCCGTCCAGGGCCGGGTTCCGGTTCGACGCGGACAAGGGCAAGAAAGTCCGGGTCTCCCGGGCTAGCGGTAAGGACATCTGATGCCACCGACGACCAAGACCAAGGCCGCGGCCGGCTCGCGGCCAGCAGACGCTGAAAAGGCCAGCAACGGCGGCGGCGAAGGTAGCACGGCCGCGACCCAGGAGCCCCGCGTTCCCCCACGTCTTAAGGAACGCTACCGTGCCGAAATCGCGCCCGCCATGCGCGAGGAATTCGCCTACCCGAACGTCATGCAGATACCGACTGTCACCAAGATCGTCGTCAACATGGGCGTCGGCGAGGCGGCGCGGGACGCGAAGCTGATCGACGGCGCCGTCAGGGACCTGACGATCATCACCGGCCAGAAGCCGGCGGTGGCGCGGGCCCGCAAGTCCATCGCGCAGTTCAAGCTGCGCGAGGGCATGCCGATCGGCGCGCACGTGACGCTGCGCGGCGACCGGATGTGGGAGTTCTGCGACCGGCTGCTGTCGATCGCACTGCCCCGTATCCGCGACTTCCGCGGGCTGTCCGACCGGCAGTTCGACGGTCGGGGGAACTACACCTTCGGTCTGACCGAGCAGCTGATGTTCCACGAGATCAACCCGGATCAGGTGGACAGGCAGCGCGGGATGGACGTCACCGTGGTGACGTCCGCGACCACCGACGAAGAGGGCCGCTCGCTGCTGCGGCGGCTCGGCTTCCCGTTCAAGGAGAACTGAGCAGTGGCGAAGAAAAGCCTCATCGCCAAGGCAAAGCGCAAGCCCAAGTACGCGGTGCGTGCCTACACGCGGTGCTCGAGGTGCGGGCGGCCGCGCGCCGTCTACCGCAGGTTCGGCCTGTGCCGGATCTGTTTCCGGTCGATGGCGCACCGCGGCGAGCTGCCCGGCATCACCAAGTCCAGCTGGTAAGGGAAATCAGGCCATGACCATGACCGACCCGGTCGCAGACATGCTGACCCGTCTGCGCAACGCCAACTCGGCCTACCACGACACCGTGAGCATGCCGTCCTCCAAGATCAAGGTGCACATCGCCGAGATCCTGCAGCAGGAGGGCTATATCGCGAGCTGGCGGGTGGAAGACGCCGAGGTTGGCAAGAGCCTGGTGATCGCGCTGAAGTTCGGCCCCACCAGAGAGCGCTCCATCGCGGGCCTCAAGCGGGTGTCCAAGCCCGGCCTGCGGGTGTACGCGCGCAAGGACAACCTGCCGCGGGTGCTCGGCGGCCTCGGCGTGGCGATCATCTCGACGTCCTCGGGCCTGATGACCGACAAGCAGGCGAAGAAGAATGGCGTGGGCGGGGAAGTCCTCGCCTACGTCTGGTAGGGGAAACCAGCCATGTCACGAATCGGACGAATGCCGATCGTCGTCCCGAGCGGCGTAGACGTCACCATTAACGGCCGCGACGTGCACGTCAAGGGGCCGAGGGGCGAGCTGAGCGTGCAGGTCAGCCCGCCGATCGAGGTGAGCCAGGCGGACGGTGTCATCACCGTGACCCGGCCGAGCGACGAGGGCGAGATCCGCGCTCTGCACGGGCTGTCCCGCTCGCTGATCGCCAACATGGTCATCGGGGTCACCGATGGCTACCGCAAGCAGATGGAGATCGTGGGCGTCGGCTACCGGGTCCAGGCCAGGGGCAAGGACCTCGAGTTCGCCCTCGGCTACAGCCACCCGGTCCCGGTCGCCGCGCCGGACGGCATCACATTCCGGGTTGAGACGCCGACAAGGTTCGTCGTTGAAGGCATCGACAAGCAGCAGGTCGGCGAAGTCGCGGCCAACATCCGCAAGCTGCGCAAGCCGGACCCGTACAAGGGCAAGGGCGTGCGCTACACCGGTGAGCAGATCCGCCGCAAGGTCGGGAAGGCTGGTAAGTAAGACATGTCGGGCAGTAGGACCAGGGCGCACACCCGGATCACCGGGCGCACCGCACCGCGCATCGCCTCGCGGCAGCGGCGGCACCTGCGCGTTCGCAAGAAGGTCGCGGGCAGCGCGCAGCGGCCGCGGCTTGTCGTGACGCGCTCGGCCCGTAATACGTTCGCGCAGCTGATCGACGACGTGGCGGGCAACACGCTGGCGTCCGCGTCTACCCTGGACGAGACCATCCGCAGCGCGGCCGGTGACAAGACGGCCAAGGCCAAGCAGGTCGGTGCGCTGCTGGCGGAGCGGGCGGCCAAGGCGGGCGTCGCTGCGGCCGTCTTCGACCGGGGAGGCTACGCCTACCACGGCCGGATCGCCGCACTCGCTGACGGTGCCCGAGAGGGCGGCCTGGCGCTATAGCAGCCGGGACAGGACCAACTTCGCAAGCAACGAAGGAAGAGGAACATCTGATGGCAGCAACACCGCGGCGCGGCGCCGGAGGCGGCGAGCGGCGCGAGCGCCGCGATGACCGCCGCGGGGCCGGGGCCGAAAAGGGCACCGCGTACCTGGAGCGCGTAGTCACCATCAACCGGGTGGCCAAGGTCGTGCAGGGCGGGCGGCGCTTCAGCTTCACCGCGCTGGTCGTCGTGGGCGACGGCAACGGCATGGTCGGCGTCGGCTACGGCAAGGCCAAGGAGGTGCCGGCCGCCATCGCCAAGGGCGTCGAGGCGGCGAAGAAGGCGTTCTTCCGGGTGCCCCGCATCGCAGGCACGATCCCGCACATGGTCCAGGGCGAGGAGTCGGCAGGCGTCGTGCTGCTCAAGCCGGCCAGCCCCGGTACCGGCGTCATCGCCGGCGGCCCGGTGCGCGCCGTGCTGGAGTGCGCCGGCATCCACGATGTGCTGTCCAGGTCGCTGGGCTCGTCGAATCCGATCAACGTGGTGCACGCCACGGTCACCGCGCTGAAGAGCCTGAACCGGCCGGAGGAGATCGCCGCGCGCCGTGGCCTGCCGATCGAGCACGTGGCACCGGCCGCCATGCTGCGGGCCCGGGCCGCCGCAGCGACCGGCAGCGGGCCGGCCGCGAACGGCGTGGCCACCGCTTCCGAGGCTCCCGCGTCCGCCGCGGGCGCGCCGGACAACAGCTAAGGCGGGCCGGGAAGATGGCGGAACTCAAGGTCACGCA
>JASHTT010000523.1 GCA_030040415.1 Streptosporangiaceae bacterium
GCCGCAGTCCCGCGCCCCGGCTGTCAGCGAACTTGATAGAAATGGCCCGACGTAATGCGCAGGACGCAGTCGATCGGGAGCTCTGGTCATCGTGTACGACGGGCCCATCATCGACGCGCACACGCACCCGATGCTTGGCCTCGACGACCAGGTTGGCGGCCAGCCGCACCCGCCGGAGGCCTACCGCAACCTCGTGGCCGGGTCGGCGATCATCCGTGCTGCGGCGCTGACGATCGCACCGGCTGGCGACATCGGCCGGACAAGGGCGCGCAACGATGCGGTGCTCGAGCTCGCGGACAACTCCGCCGGATTGTTCTTCCCGGTCTGCTCAGTCCATCCGGGCGATGGCACGACAGCTCTGGCTGAACTGGATCGGATCGCTGCGGCCGGCTGCGCCTGGCTGAAGCTCCACCCGAACACACAGGACTTTGACGTCGCTGATCCGGCCGTGACCGAAGTAGTCGCCCGCGCTGCCGGGCTCGGCCTGCCGGTGCTCTTCGACGCCTGGGCGCCCTGGGATGCCGACCAGCCAGGCAAATTCGTGAAACTCGCGATGGCAGTGCCGCAGGCTCGGCTCATCCTTGCGCACGCGCACGGACCGTCATTCCCGCAGCTACTCGTCTACGACGCGCTGGCCCGCTACCCATGGTGGCCGCGGCAGGTCTGGATTGATATCTCGGTGGCGGCGGCCACGTTCGCCAACGGACCGTTCGCCGAGCAATTTGCGTGGGTGCTGCGCAAGGTCGGCACCGATCGAGTCGTGTTCGGGAGCGACTACCCGCTGGATGACCCGATGCACGCTATCCGCGCCGTTAACCAGCTCGGCTTCAGCGAAGCCG
This sequence comes from Streptosporangiaceae bacterium, assembly GCA_030040415.1. GTDB lineage: Bacteria > Actinomycetota > Actinomycetes > Streptosporangiales > Streptosporangiaceae > JAJYUU01. The sequence goes on from JASHTT010000523.1 coordinate 840, forward strand.
AGCTGTCCGGGGTCCTGCACGACAACGCCGCCGCCCTGCTCGAGAAGTGATCGTCATGCCCGGCGCGTCCGGGCTCGGCTAAGAATCCTCTTGAGTGGCGCCCGCGACCAGCTCCCAGATGTGCCCAGCGGGGTCGGCGAAGCTGGCAATCAGGTGACCGGCACCAAACTCCCATGGATCGTTCCTGGGTGTCACGCCCCGCTCCGCCAGTTCCGCGCAGGCTGCGTTCAGGTCGTCGACGAACGTGCAGAACGTGAACCGCAATCCGGCCGCGGTCCCGCCGACCTCGGCCGGTTCGATCAGCTCGCGAGCGCCGGGGAAGTCCAGCACGCCCACGGTCATGCCACCGAAGTCAAACGAGGCGCCATCGTCATACTCGCTGACCACCGGCACGCCAAGCCCGCTTTGATAGAACTCCTTTGCCCGGCGCCAGTCTTCGGTGAACAGCACGATATTGCCGATGCGCTTTTCGGCGCGTATCCACCCGCCGCTAGACGCGGCTGGTGCGTCGTCGGTGCCTGCTGAGGCGGGGCTGCCGGCGATCTCCCAGATCTGGCCCGACGGGTCGGCGAAGCATGCATCGCGTACCCCCCACCAGCGGTCTGCCGGCCCATTCAACAGCGTCACTCCGCGAGCGGTCAGCTCAGCGCACGCGGCATCGACATCCTCAGTGAAGATCGTGAATACACCGCGTGATCCGTCTCCGCTGGTGCCGGCACGCGCCGGTGCGATGAACTCAGCCGCCGAGTCGATATCACGTAGATGCATCATCGTCTCGCCGAAGGTGAAGTAGACAAGCCCGTCCGGATGACGCTGGGCGGGCAGGCCAAACGCTTGCTCGTAGAACGCGCGAGTTCCCGCTACGTCGTCGATGTACATGTCAATCACGTCGATGTGCTTGTCCCACGTCATCTCCTGGCCCTTCGCCGTCCGCTGGCTGGCAAGCCGCCAGCCCTGGCGGGAACACGACGAACGGAACGGCCCTAAATGGACAGCCGGCCGGCCAGCATCGGGGCCGATGAGATCCGGGCGCCGGTAGCGTCATCATTGCGGACCGCGGGGCAAGCCCGCGACAGGAGAAGGAGACGCGGTTGCGGCAATCCGGTTCGACAGCCGGGCGGTCATGAGATGACCGGCAAGGTAGTCGTGAACAGGGCGATGTCACTCGACGGCTTCATTGCCGGTCCCGGTGACACACAGGAGTGGATCTTCGACTTCATCGAGCCAGGCGCGCCCTGGCTGACGGAGATCGCGGCGGCCACCGGGGCCATGCTCGTCGGCCGGCGGACCGTGGAGGTAGGTACGAGGAGGGAAGCCGACAACGAGCGGGGCACAGAATCGCGCGACGAAGGCTACCCCTTCTCCGGGCCCACGTTCGTCCTCACCCATAGGCAGCCGGACCCGCCCGAACCGGACGTCACGTACCTGAGCGGTGACATCGCGGAAGCGGTCGGCACTGCACTAGCCGCCGCGGGCGGCAAGAACCTGGAGGTCCTCGGCGCTGACGTGGCAGGCCAGTGCCTGCGGCGGGGACTTGTCGACGAGATCCTGGTGTACCTCCTGCCGGTCCTGCTCGGCGACGGCATCCGGTTCTACTCCTCCCCCGGCCTCGCGAGGATAGACCTCGAACCGCTCGACAGCGCGCGGCATGGCGCGGTCACTGTCCTTCGCTTCCGCGTCCGCAAGTAGCCATCGGCGGAGCGGAGCGGCCAAGCCTGCGAATGCCGATGGCGGCTCCTATGCCCGGCGGGTTATCCCGGTGACCACCCACGCCCGGCCGAGGGCGCTGCAATACAAAGCCACAATGACCAGGACCAAAGCACGTTGCAGAGCGCCGCTGCGGGTGTCCGCCAGGAGTGCCGCGCCGAGGCCGAGCTGGACCGAGTAGGCCACTACCGAAATCGACGCGAAGGCGATGTTCAGCGTCCTGGTTCGAGAGCCGCGGGAGAAATTCCCCGCCCGCTTTGCCCTGGGAATCAGCCCTCTGGTGGCCAGCAGGCCGACGGTTGCCATTGCCAGGCTGGCTAGCGCAAAGACGACTGAGCCCCCGGTCAAGGCCACGATCGAGACGATGAAGATGTCTACCAGGGCAACGAACGCGCTCCCGGCCAATACCGTTCGCAGTTCCCGAGTTGCGGGGTTCGCGTCATCGGCATTGACGACAGTTACGGCGACGACCAGCAACCCCAAGATGGCAGCGGACGCGCCCGCGCTTGTGATGAAGAAGCTCTCGTAGTGGCCCACCGCAACGCACCCTATCGGGCATCGGCGGCTATCTTGCCGAGGCGGGCCCGAACCGCCAGCGCACCCGTGCCCGATCGTATTGTCAGCTACGGCGTGTCCGCAGCACTAAACCGGACAGCAGGCGCCAGCGCGCTCGACAAGGAGAAGCCATGGCAACTTTCACCCGGTCCGACGATCTGCGGGCAGCGAAGTTCGTCGACGCGGACCTGCGTGGCGCCCGGTTCGTCGGAGCCGACCTGTCCGGTGTCGTGATGCGCGGAGTCCAGGTGGAAGGGGCAGACATCGACGCACCGTGGCTGTTCGACGGCAACAGCTTCTTTCGCGTGAACGGCGTCGACGTGATCGCATTCGTCGAGGCCGAACTCAACCGCCGCTTTCCCGGCCGTGCCGACCGGCGCGCCGGGAGTCCGGATGGCCTGCGCGCGGCCTGGGCTGAGCTCGAGCGAACTTGGTCGGCCACGCTCGACCGCGTCG
>JASHTT010000524.1 GCA_030040415.1 Streptosporangiaceae bacterium
CGGGGTAGGCCAGTAAATCAGGGCGATGAAGCACATCAGGGTGATCGTGCTGGGGTGGATCAGCACGGCCAGGATGATCAGCACGAAGATGAACGGGATCGACAGCATCGCGTCGACGATGCGCATCATGAACGAGTCGACGATCCCGCCGGCGAACCCGGACACCGCGCCGTAGATCGACCCGAACAGGCAGGCAACGAACGCTGCCATCAGGCCGACTTCGAGTGAGTTCTGGCCGCCGACCATGAGCCGGCCGAGCACGTCGTAGCCGAGCTCGTCACAGCCGAGCAGGTGCGCGCCGCTCGGATGGCAGTAGGCGTTCTGCAGCGGCGTCGTGACCTGCTGCGTCACGTAGATGTGCGGGCCGACGAAGCAGAACAGGAAGATGAACACGACAAAGCCGAGGCCGGTCATGGCCAGCTTGTTCTCCGCGAACACTTCCCAGCCGCGGCGGAACATGCTCCGCGGCTTGGCCTGGATCTGGCCGGCCGCTGGTCCGGCCGGCGCCCCGGGGAGGAGGACAGGCTCGAGGTTGTGCAGGAATCCAGCAGCCATCAGGTGCACCTCATGCTCGGGGTGGCTGCCGGCGCGGCAGACTCGATCATGCTCGTCGTTCCGGCTGTCTCGGCTGGCGAGTTTCCGGGCCGCGCGCTTGGGCTGCCCACTTGATCGAACCAGCGGCGGCCCGGCGTAACCAGAGCGCGAATGTTGCGGGAATGTCGCACGGGTACGGAGCTGGCCTGCGGCAGTCGGCGATTGGCCAGCGGCCTCCTGCGGGGCCACTCGGGCGTATGTTCAAAAGGGCCTTTTCGGGTGACAGGATGCTGGCTATGCCGGACGGCGCGGAAGCGAACGGGCCCGTCAAGCGGGGGCGTCTGGCTCAGCGCCGCAAGGCCGTGGGCCTGACCCAAGAACAGCTGGCTGAGCAGCTGGGCGTGGACCGCACCACGGTCGTGCGCTGGGAACGCGGCCAGACGCAGCCGCTGCCGTGGCTGCGGCCCAAGCTCGCAAAAGCGCTCGGCGTGTCGCCCGACCGCCTCGAGGAGCTGCTAGCCCCTGGCGGCGCCCAGGCCAGCCAAGCGGGCCGGGCGTCAGCCGCGCCGCGGCAGCTGCCGGCTGCGGTGATCGGCTTTGCCGGTCGGGCCGCCGAGCTGGCGGCGCTGACCGGAATGCTTGACGAGGCCGATACCGCCGGACCCGGCACCGTGGTGATCTCAGCCATCGGCGGAACCGCCGGAGTTGGCAAGACAGCCCTGGCCCTGCACTGGGCGCACCAGGTCGCTCACCGGTTCGCTGATGGCCAGCTGTATGTGAACCTGCGCGGCTTTGACCCCTCTGGCATCCCGGCCACTTCCGCCGAAGCTATCCGCGGGTTCCTGGATGCGCTCGGCGTCCTGTCCGAGCGCGTCCCGCGCAGCGCCGAGGCCCAGGCGGGCCTGTACCGAAGCATGCTGGCCGGCAGGCAGATGCTGATCGTGCTGGACAACGCGCGAGATGAACAGCAGGTCCGGCAGCTGCTGCCGGCCAGTCTCGGCTGCCTGGTGCTTGTCACCAGCCGAAGCCAGCTGTCCGGGCTGGCCGCCGCCGACGGTGCACGGCTGCTGACCCTGGACGTGCTGAGCCATTCCGAGGCTGTGCAGTTGCTGACCGACCGGCTCGGCACCGTGCGGGCTGCGGCCGAGCCCGCGGCGGTCGATCGGATCGCCAGGCTGTGCGCGTGCCTGCCGCTCGCCCTAGCGGTCGCCGCCGGGCGCGCTGCTGCGAGTCCAGGATTCCAGCTGGCCGCCCTTGCCGACGAGTTCGCCGAGTCGGCTGGCCGCCTGGACGCGCTGGAGGCAGGTGACCCAGCCTCAAGCGTGCGGGCGGTGTTCTCCTGGTCGACCGGCCAGCTCGGTGACGAACCGGCCCGGATGTTCCGGCTGCTTGGCCTCCACCCGGGCCCGGACGTTTCGGTGCCCGCGGCCGCCAGCCTGGCGGACCGCCCGGAGCCGCAGGCTCGGAGCCTGCTGCGCCAGTTGGCGGCCGCGCACCTCATCTCTGAGCACGTCCCCGGCCGGTACACCTTCCACGATCTGTTGCGCGCCTACGCCGCCGACCAGGCCCAGCACATCTGCAGTCGAGCCGAGCGCGAGGCCGCGATCGGCCGGGTGCTCGACCACTACCTGCACACGGCCGCCAGCGCCGCCATCAAGCTGAACCCGGCCAGAGAACCGGCCGCCCTCGCTGCGCCCAGGCCGGGCGCCGTTACGAGCCAGCCGGCCGATTACGCCGAGGCCGTTGCGTGGTTCGAGGCCGAGCACCAGGTCCTGCTCGCTGCTGTCAGCCTGGCCGCTAGGTCTGGGTTCGACAGCCACGCTTGGCAGCTGCCCTGGGCGATGGAGGCGTTCCTCGAACCTCGCGGCCACTGGCTTCAGAATGTGTCCGTCCAGCGCACAGCGCTTGCTGCGGCAACCCGCCTGCGTGACGTCTCCGCGCAGGCCATAGCGGGCCGCATCCTGGGGAACGCCTGCACCGTCCTTGGCGACCACGATCAGGCTCGCCGGTACTACGCCAGCAGCCTGGCGCTGTACCAGCGGCTCGGCAACCGTCTCGGCGAGGCAAAGACCCAGCAGGGTCTGGGCGTGCTCGCCGAACGTGAGGGCCGTTACGCTGACGCGCTCGGTCATGGTGAGGAGGCCTTGCGCCTGTTCCAGGCCATCGGCGACAAGGCGGCCGAAGCCGTTGCCCTCAACAACGTCGGCTTCAGCTACGGCCTGCTCGGTGACTATCAGCAAGCCAGCGCCTTCTGCCGGCGATCACTCACGCTATGCGCGGAAGCCGGCTACCAATGGGTCGAGGGGAATGCCTGGGACAGCCTCGGATACATCGAGCGCCGTCAGGGCAACCTCGCCGCTGCTGCCACGTGCTACGAGCATGCGCTCAGCCTGTATCGGGAAGCCGGTGACCGCTTCTGTGCGGCGGTCGCGCTCATCCACCTCGGCGACATCGATGAGATGGCCGGGGAGCCGACTCAGGGCCGGGACGCCTGGCAGCAAGCGCTGGCCATCCTCGATGACATCCAGCACCCCGCCGCCGACAGTGTGCGCGCCAAGCTCGCCGGCACAAGCGACCCGTGAGGGAACCGTCCGCATAGCGACCCGCCGATCTCATTCGCGATCATCGCTGGTCAGCAGAGAGGGCGCGTCGCGCCGGCCAGGCGTGTGGCTGCGGGCGCAGGCGTGGCTGCCGGTGACGGCGGCCACGGCTCGCCTTTCGTAGCCGTTGGTAAGCGGCCGCCAGGCCGCGCTCCTGACGGGAGCCACCAGGCCACGTTCCGGTTACCGTTGTGCCTGCCCGGTGCGCGCCCTTCGGCTGCTGAACCACACGGTGATCCACATGATCGACAGGAGCAGGAATAGCAACGCCGCGACGGCGTAGTTGAACCAGTCCGCTGGCGCCCGCGCCGCATCCCAGAGGCAAACGGCCACACCCAGAAGGGTCCCGGCGCTCGCGATCAGCCTGCGCACGCGCCAGGTAGAGCGCATCAGCATGCTGAGCGGACAGGCGGCGAGAAGCACATTCCAGGCCAGCCGCAGGTAGTTCAGCGGATCACCCGGCGCCCCCACGATGTCAAGGACAGCCCATATAACAAGGGCTGTGTCAGCTACGAGCAGCAGGCAGAGCCCCGCCGTCCTGCGTGGTGGCGCGGCCCGGACGTGCGTCAGGGCCGCGCCCCGCACCGTGTCCGCCGCGTAGCCCAGCATCCGTATCGCGCGGCGCGGGGCGGGCCCAGTCTGCGGATCATGCAAGATGGCGGGCAGTTCTGCCGCCCACTCCCGGTGCCGCTGCTCCCGGATGGCACGCGGCAACTGCTGGCAGGCCCGGCTGACCAGGTAATCGCCGATGGACAGCAGCGTCCGCTCTGCCCTCATCCCGGGCTCTCCCGTGCCGGGCGGCCAGCGCGGGCCGCCACGCTGCGATGGCGGGCGGAGGCCTCGGCGAGCTCCAGCCTGGCGACCCGGATGCCCTCGCCGGTCAGCCGGTAATACTTCCTGGGCCGCTGCCCGTGCTGCTGCGGGGTTTCCCACGCCGACGCGACCAGCCGCTGTTGCTCAAGCCGGGCCAGCAGCGGGTAGAGGGTGCCGCTCTGCAGCCGGGCAGCCTTCATCAGGTCGTAGCCGTAGCGCGGAGCCGCGGGGTCGGTCAAGAACGCACGCAGCACGCGCTCCAGCGGTCCGGTGATCCGCACGCTCCCAATTCTACACATGTAGCTGAGCAGAAAGCGGCTTGGAAAGCGCGGAGCAGAAACGGCTAGGAAAGTACGCTGTCGAGCTGGCGGCGCGAGACGATGCCCAGCTTGGCGAAGACCTTGCTCAGGTGATACTCGACGGTGCGTGCGCTGATGCAGAGCCGAGTGCCGATTTGAGGGTTGGTGAGCCCCTCGCGTGCTAGCCGGGCGATGTGAAGCTCCTGCGCTGTCAGCTCCTTGTGGCTTTCCGCGGTCCGCTTCCCAGCGGCCTCGCCTGTTGCCCACAGCTCGCGTCTTGCCCGCTCGGCGAATGCGGACATGCCCATTCCCGCAAGCATGGTGTGGGCCTGACGCAGCTGTGTTCGCGCCTCCCCGCGGCGGCGCACCCGGCGCGACCACTCTCCGTTCCGGTGTCAGGACCCACGGCAAGATGACCACGCTGTGAGCTCATGGAGTCCTAGTCTGCCCACCTGTGTCTGTGGATTACTCTTCGATTGCTCCCCCAATCGAGCGCAGGTGCTGACGGAAGGTCGTGCCCTCGCGGTCACGTGCGGCGAGATAGTCGGCGAAGTGCGCTTGGTTTCGGAAACTGGTGCCGAGCTTCATGCGCGCGCATTGATGGCGTTCGGTGTCGCGGATCGTGGCAGCCACCTCGGCGATGTCGTCGGCGCGGTCCAGGGGCAGGAACAGGACGCCGTCGTCGTCTCCAAGCACGAAGTTGTCGCCAGTGACGACATGCGCTCCGAAGCCTGCGGAGGTGAGTGCGTCGGACTCCTGGGGATCGAGGCGCTGCGGCCCGGCGGGCAGGGCACCCTGGCTGAACACGGGCAGGTGGATGCTGCGCAACTCGCGCGAGTCGCGGTGCAGCCCCCAGATGACGATGCCGGCGAGACCGGCGCGCTGGGCTTCGAGGGCAATGAGGTCCCCGATGCAGGCTTCGTCGTCCCTACCGCCGTTGTCGACCACCAGGACATCGCCCGGTTCACCGTGCTCTATCGCTTCTAGGAACACGTCGACGCTGCCAGCGTGGCGGGCGGGGCGGGCGCGGCCGACGAGGTGCGTGTTCTCCCAGAGCGGCCCAACGGTCGTGGGCGCCTGGCGCACAGGGACGCCGAGCCGCATGAGCGCGTCCGCCACATGAGGGGTCGTCAGGTCCAGGTAAGCGCGTTGCAGGTCAAAGGCTGTCATGGGAATGTTCTCCTTCGCGGCCAGAAGTTCCATGCCGTGTGACTTGTCCGAGTCGATTCCTGACAGGGTGTCGGCGTAGGAGTTGGTGTCGTATCGCTAGTTCGGCAGCAGTCAATCAAGCTAGGTTTTGGCGAGGGTTCGAGGCAGCCCAAAACGGGCCAGGACACCCCTGTCGCCAAACCGGGAGATTGTCGAGATCTGGTGCTCGGCCAGGGTGAGGACCAAAAGGCCCCTTGCCCGCCAGATCGGTGAATTCGGGTCCGGGAGGTAGAAGCCAAAGGCCGGCTGGCCATTCGCCCGAGTGGGGACCAACTTTAGATCCTGACCCCACCAGCTACGTTCTCGAAGGTACTCCGCGATGGCTTGAGACCCGTTGCACTCCAGGGGCTCAGGCGGCATCGTGAATTTCGCGTCGGAGGTCAGAAGAGCGACCATTTGGTCGAGGTCGCCATCCTGGAATGCGTTAACGAAGCAATCCACGACCTCTTTCTCGCGGGCGGAGTTCGGAAGCGGGACACGACCGGGTGCTTTCTCGGACCGTAGCCCGTTTCGGGCTCGTATCAGCGCACTGTTCACCGAGGTCCGCGTCGTTTCAAGCATGTTGGCCACCTCCGCCGCAGGAAACCCGAGAACGTCGCGTAGAACGAGTACGGCTCGCTGCTGCGGGGGAAGATGCTGGAGGCTGGTCACGAAGGAAAGGGCGATGGACTCTCGGGCCTCGTAGCGCGCCTCTGGACCAGCGGTCACATCGTCGATCAAGGCATCGGGGTAGGGCTCGAGCCACCATGGCTCGTCCG
>JASHTT010000525.1 GCA_030040415.1 Streptosporangiaceae bacterium
CCACGCTGTCCGCGCTACCACCGTGCCGGGCGGCCGCCTCGCCGGCGGTCGCGGCGGAGCGGCGCGCCGCGAGCACCCGCTGCACGAAGGTGACGGAACTGGCCGCGGCGAGCAGCCACAGCCCGATGGGAAGAACATAGGGCACGCCGAGGCCAGCGAGGCCGGTGGCAACGAGCCCGATAAGCAACCGCTCGGTCCGCTCCGCGAAACCGACGTCGCAGTTCAGCCCGAGGCTCTGTGCTCGCGCCTTCGCGTACGACACGAGCGACCCGGCGACCAGGCAGAACAAGCTCAGCCCCGCGAGCAGCTTGTCGTGGCCGCCGAGCACGAACCAGGCAGCGAGCCCGCCGAAGACACACGAGTCGGCCACCCTGTCCATGGTGGAATCCAGGAACGCGCCGAACTTGCCGGTCGTCCCCTTGATCCGCGCAAGTGTCCCATCCAGCATGTCGGTCAGGACGAAGCCGGTGCAGACCATGACCCCGGCGAACAAGTGGCCGGTCGGGAACAGCGCGAGCGCGCCTGCTGACATGCCGACGGTGCCGATGATGGTCAGCGCGTTCGGCGTCACCGGGGTGCGGGCGAGTGCCTCGCCGACCGGTGTGAGGAGGCGGCCGAGAGCAGGCCGCAGGACTTTCAGCATGGCGGCTAGATCCTACTGGCGGCTGGCTAGCCTCCGGGTGACGCCGCGGCGTGCGGCGCGGGCGTCGAAGGCGGGGCCGACGCCGTGGGCGGCGCTTCCGCCGCCCGGCGGGCGCGGACCGCCAGGAAGGCAGCGAGGGCTGCCAGCATGGCGAGACCGGCGAACACGTAGAGATTACCGGTCACCTTCTGCAGCCCGTGCCAGTGCCACTCTCGGTGGTTGGCGTACGGGACCGTCCAGATCAGCCCCTCCGGCAGCACCTTGCCGGCCGATACCTGCTGGGGGTAGGCGAAGTACAGCATGCTGACGACCATGACCGCGACCAGGGCAATCGAGGACTTGTAGCGGATCACCAGGTCGAGTATCGCTATCGCGACTACCTCGATCCAGACCCAGTGGTGCGACCAGGAGACCGGCGAGACCAGCAGGCCGGTGACGGCAGCGGCCGATATCGCGATCAGCCGTAGCCCCTGGCGCTCGGCCCAGGCGGCCAGGGCCAGCCCGACGGCCAGGACGATCAGCGCGGACACGAGCCACGGCTCGCGCACCGCCGGGCCCACGGTGCGCAGCATCCTGGTGATCAGTCCGTAAATCGACTGGTTGCTGACGTAGCTGACAGAACCGGTCCGGCTTGGATTGTCGAATAGGCCATCGAACCAGTACTCGCGGGCTGGCACCGGTATGACGGCGAACGCGTACAGCACCGTCACCGCGAACGTCCCGGCCGCGACGGCCGCGGCCCGGAATTGCCGGGTGACCAGCAAGTACAGGATGAATATGCCCGGCACGAGCTTGAACCCGGTCGCCAGGCCGATCCCGATGCCCTTGAACCGCGACCGTGCTGGCAGCGCGAGGTCGGCCAGCACGATGACCATCAGCACGGCATTGACCTGGCCGAACCGCAGCGTCTGCTGGACGGGCTCGAGCCAGAGCAAGACGGCGGCGGCCAGCAGCGCCAGGCCGAGCCGCCCAGCGCTGCGCCGGTAGCCGGCGATGCCCAGCGCCAGCCACGCGGAGAGCCCGACCGACGCGACGGTCGCGATGGTGATCAGCCACTTGGCGATGCCGAGCTTGAGGTAGGACGCCGCCATGCAGAGCGTCAGCGCCATGGGCGTGTAGGTGAAATACAGGAACCCGTGGAACTTGAGGTGATAGACCTGCGGGTCGATCCGCGCATTCCGGCCGCCCCACAGGTAAACCCTGAGGTCGATCATCGACCAGAGGTCACGTGCGTCCGCGTGGAAGGTAATGACCAGCACGGCGAGCGAGACGACCGCTGCCGCCAGCCCGGCCGGCAGCAGCCTGCGGTTCAGCGCGGTGGCGCCGACGCCGACGTCGGCCGAGCCGGCCCCGGTACCGGGCACCATCCGCGCGTGTGTCATCCCGATCCTGTCCCTGCCGCGTCCGCACCGGCGTGTAGACGTCATGCAGCGTCGCGAAATACTCCATATTAGCAGCCAAGAAAGTAGAGAATACCGTACTCCCCCGGGCGTGCATGGCAGCGTACCCTATGGCCGCCCATTGTCACGGGCAGCGCGGCGGCTACGGTGGGCGCACAGGATACGCAGCGACCCGCAGCTCAGCGAGGCGCAAAGGTCATGCTGTGAGTGCCGCCACCACCACGCGCACGGCAGTCCGCACAGACGGCGGAGCACCAGGTGAGGGCGTCATCCGCAGGGCGCGGCCGAGGGCAGCCACGGCAAGGCGTTTCCGCTCAGGGCTTGTGGTTGCCGACCTTGAGGTAAAGGCTGGGCGTGCAGCAGCGGAACGTGCGGCAGCGGGTAATAATTCAGTGCTTCAGGAGGCGATGCTGATGCCGGACAAGTCTCACGCAGCGGGAGCCGCCGGCCGGACAGCAGTGGCCGGCCAGCCCGAGAGCGTGCGCAACGTCGTGCTGGTCGGCCACTCAGGTGCAGGAAAGACGACCCTCGCCGAGGCTCTGCTCCTTGCCACGGGAACCATCCAGCGTGAGGGCAGGGTCGAGGAAGGCAGCACTGTCAGCGACTTCGACGAGGTCGAGATCCGACAGCAGCGATCGGTCAACCTGACCCTGGCGCCGTTCGTTTACAACGGAGTCAAGGTCAACCTTCTCGATACGCCCGGCTACGCCGACTTCACCGGTGACCTGCGCGCGGGCCTGCGGGCGGCCGACGCAGCGTTGTTCACGGTTTCGGCGGCGGACGGCGTTGACGGCCTGACGCGGATGCTGTGGGAGGAGTGCGCGGCGGCCGGCACGCCGCGGGCAGTCGTGATCACCAAGATCGACCACCAGCGCGGCGACTTCGAGGAGGCGCTTAGCGCCTGCCGGGCGGCGTTCGGCGAGTCGGTAGCGCCGCTGTACCTGCCGGTCTCGGACGGCCAGGGCGGCGTCCAGGGCCTGATTGGCCTGCTCTCCGAGCGCCTCTACGACTACTCGAATGGCGGCAGGCAAGAGGCGGATGTGCCCGCGGACCAGGCAGACCGGGTCAGCGAGGCGCGCGGCGCGCTGATCGAGGCGATCATCCAGGAGAGCGAAGACGAGACCCTCATGGACTCCTACCTCTCCGGGGAGGACATCGACGTCAAGGGCCTGATCGAGGACTTGGAGAAGGCGGTGGCCCGGGGCAGCTTCTACCCGGTGCTCGCCTCCGCGACCCCGCACCACATCGGCATGGAAGAGCTGCTCGAGGTCATCACGCAGGCGTTCCCGTCGCCGCACGAGCACCCGATGCCGACAGTGATGACGCCAGAGGGCAAGGAGATAACCGGGCTGACGTCGGACCCTGACGGCCCGCTGCTAGCTGAGGTGGTCAAGACGACGTCCGACCCGTATGTCGGCCGGGTCAGCCTCGTCCGGGTCTTCTCCGGCACGTTGCGGCCAGACGCGGTCGTGCATGTGTCCGGCCACGGCCGGGAAAGCAGCGGGCACGCCGACCACGACGAGGACGAGCGCGTCGGCGCGCTGACCTCTCCGCTTGGCAAGCAGCAGCGCACAGTGGCCAGCTGCCAGGCCGGGGACATCTGCGCGGTGGCGAAGCTGAGCACGGCGGAGACCGGCGACACGCTGTCCGACAAGGACAGGCCGCTGCTGATGGAGCCCTGGGCGATGCCCGAGCCGCTGCTGCCCATCGCCATCCAGGCCAAGTCCAAGGCCGACGAGGACAAGATGTCACAGGCTCTCGCCAGGCTGGTGGCCGAAGATCCGACGCTGCGCCTGGAGAACAACGCCGAGACCCGCCAGCTCGTGCTGTGGTGCATGGGCGAGGCGCACGCTGACCTCCTCCTCGACCGGCTTTCAAGCCGCTACGGCGTCGCAGTGGAAACAGTGGACCTCCGGGTG
>JASHTT010000526.1 GCA_030040415.1 Streptosporangiaceae bacterium
CGCACCTACGCTGCCTTCCTGGCGGGCACCAGCCGGATGCAGTGGCGCAAGTTCTTGCCCGCTAATGCGGCTGGCGGGATCGTCTGGGCAGCCATCTATACGGTCGCGGCCTATTTGGCCGGCACCACACTGGAGCGCGATTCCGGGACGGTAAGCCTGATCCTGGGCATCGCAGCCGTCGTCGTGATCGTGGTCGCGTTCTTCCTGGTTCGGCGGCATACCGGCAAGCTCGCGGTGCTGGCCGAGGCGGCCTATCCCGGCCCGCTGGAGTAACCGCCCCGGTCAGCCGATGCGCAGCGGCAGCGTGCGCGGCCCGCGGATCTGGCCGGCCGACCAGGTGACCGCCCCGGGGTCGGCGAGGCTGAACTCCGGGATCCTGTCCAGCCAGACCTCGAGGGCGACCCGCAGTTCCATCCGTGCGAGGTGCGAGCCGAGGCACCTGTGGATGCCGAGGCCGAATGCCGCGTGCCGGTTGACCTCGCGGTCGATGACGACCTCTGCCGCGCGGTCGAACTGCGCCGGATCGCGGTTGGCCGCCGGGAACGACAGCAGGATCCAGTCATCGGCCTTCATGTCGACGCCGTGCCAGTGCATGTCGTCCTTGACCAGCCGGGCCATCGTGACCGGCGCGTAGGCGCGCAGGAACTCCTCCATCGCGGTCGGCAGCAGCCCGCGGTCAGCCATCAGCCGTTCCCGGTCCGCGGGAGTTTTCGCCAGGTGCCAGAGCGAGGAGCCAATGGCGCTCCAGGAGGTGTCAATCCCGGCAATCAGCAGCAGCACCATGGCACCGGTGACGTGGTCTGCCGTCAGCTTGCTGCCGTACAGTTCGGCGTTGATCAGGTAGGTCGTCAGATCATCGCGGGGGTTGTCGAGGTGGTCATGGACCTGGTCAAGGATGTACTCGAACAGCGCCTGCATCCGCTCGATGCGCTCTTCGGGCTGCAGGTTGACGCCCTCCAGCGTGTTCTCCACGAACCGCCGGAACTGGGGGCCGTCCTCCGGCGGGAACCCCATCATGTCGGCGATCACCCGCATCGGGATGTGCTGCGCGTAGTCCGCGGCCGCATCGACGACATCCTGGCCATCGAACGCGTCGATGAGCGCGTGGCAGTACGCCCTGGTGGCAGGTTCCTGCCTGGTTACCGCTGTCTTGGTAAAGGCCGGCAGCAGCAGCTTGCGCGCGTCGTGGTGGAACGGCGGGTCGGACGAGATCGGCGGTGAGCCGCCGATCGGCGCGATGTCGCGTGGCGGCCGGAAGTTGCCCATGATGATCGACCGGGACGAGAAGCGGTCGGTGTCGTACGCGACCGCGGCGACATCCTCGTAGCGAACCGGGAGCCAGCCGCCGCCGAACCGGTCGGTGTGCGCGATCGGACAGCGCTGCCGCAGGTCGTCCTGGATCGGGTAAGGATCAGCGGCCCATTCGGGCTCCAGATGGGAGAAGTCAGTCGACCAGTCCGACACCGGCCCGGTGATGATCTCGTTGCGGGTACCAAGAACTTGCTCTTCAGCCGAGTCCTCGAAGTCGCGGGCAAAGCGCTCGTCGACGGCCATGTCAGCTCTCCTCGATCAGTTCGATCGCGCGCTCCGGGCAGTTGGCCACCGCCAGGCGTGCCTGGTTCTCTGTATCCGGCGTCACCTTGCCGTCGCCGAGGACTTGGCCGAAGCCTTCCTCGTCGTCACCGAAGAGTTCCGGTGCCAGGTCATAGCAGCGGCCGTGGCCCTGGCACTTCTCGGAGTCGATTCGCACCCTCATCGTGCTTGTCCCCTCTGCGCTTGCGCGCTCGGTGCGGCGGCCTCCGCTGGGCCGAGGCCGGCCACCACGCGGCCGAGCAGGGCCGCCCACTGCTCGTCATCCACCGCGTGCAGGTCCGGCGTGACGAGCGCGCTGCCCATCGCCAGCAGCAGGCAGAAGTGCGCCAGCGCGTCCGGAGACAAGGCGGCGTCGAGTTCGCCGTCGGACTGGGCCGCGCGCATCAGGTCAGCCAGCCAGTCCGCCCGTTCCCCCATGTAGTCGCGCATCTGCCGGGCGACTGCCTTGTCGCGGCGAGCGGCGACGAGCGCCTCGATGATCAGATAGCCGCACGCTTCGCGGCGGCGGAGAAGCCTGCGGCCGATGACGAGCAGCAGCTCGGTGATCGACCGATCCGGATCGGCAGCGAACAGCTCGGCAAGCAACTGCCTTCCGTGCGTCCGCAGCGCGTCGACGAGCAGGTCGGCCTTGGACGCGAAGTGCGCGTACATGGCGCCGTTGCTCACCCCCGCGGCCGACGAGATCTCAGCGACCCGTGTGCCGTCGTAGCCGCGCTCGGCGAACACGTCGGCAGCGGCCTGGAGCAGCCGCTCGCGTGTCTGCGCCGCCGCAACCCCAGCGATCCTGCCCATGCCAAGAATTAAAAGAGCGTTCATCAGATTCGTCAAGGCACGCAAGGTCGGGACGCAGGCAAATTCCCGGGTGTCCGGCGAGCCGGGGGCTTGGTGCCGAGGCGCGCGGGGCTCGGTGGTGCCGGGGGAATTGCTTAAATGCCCGTCCCCCTGGGCAACTCGGGTACGCTTTGGATCGAGTGTGAGCTACTCAGCGGCGCACCGGCGCGTCAGTCTCAAATGGAACCGGTTAGCGCGTTCAGGGGAACGCACCAAGTCCGTCGCGAGTCTTACATGTTACGGGGGTACGCCGTCTGATCCGCCCACTGCTGTGCCTGCGCGCAAGACCCCGCTTAGAAGTACAAGGCGCCATTTCCCCGCACCTAGAACGCATGCCGCGGGCCGGAACGAAGGTCACCATCTCATGACCGTCTGGGAATGGTTCGAGCAGCGCACGTTTCATCACGAGGACTTCTCCGGCCTGGCAGCGCCCGGCGCGGCCCTCCGCGACTGCACGGTCAGCCTGGTGCTGCCCGCCCGCAATGTGGCCGACACGATCGGCCCGATCCTCGACGCTGTCAACCGGCTGAACGACCGTAGCGGCGGCCTGGTGTCCCAGCTAGTCGTGGTGGACGCGGACTCGCCTGACGGCACCGCCGAGGTCGCGCGGGCGCGCGGTGCCGAGGTGTACTCCGAGAACGAGCTGATGGCTGGCTACGGCCCAGCGCAGGGTAAGGGCGACGCCATGTGGCGGAGCCTGTCCGTGGT
>JASHTT010000527.1 GCA_030040415.1 Streptosporangiaceae bacterium
ACTCGCTGCTGCAGCGCCGTGGTCCGCCCGTCGGTGTAGAACTTGCACTCCTTGACCTGGTAGAGCGATGCGTCGACGTGTTCGACGCGGTCGCTGCGCAGCAGCCCGGCACTCCAGCCAGCGAGCAGCTCGACCTTGTCGGCAATGCTGACGGAGAACGGGTCGATCTCGTAGTCGGAGATCCACTCGACGTTGCCGTGCGCCGGCTCGCCGGCCAGCTCGATGCGGTCGTTGTTGATGGCGTCCGCGACCCTGGCCACGTCCACCGCCTCCGCGGCGGCGCGCACGGCGGCCTCGGGGGTCAGGTCAACCGCTGAGGCGAAGCCCCAGGTCCCGTCGACCACGACCCGGACGGCGAGGCCGAGATCGTCGCTGTCGAACTGGGTCTCCAGGTTGCCGTCGGACAGCCGGATCTGCTGCCCCCTGATCCGCTCGGCCCGGAAGTCGGCGTGCTCCGCGCCGAGCTGCTCCGCTCGCCGCAGCGCGGCGTCGGCCAGCTCCTGCAAGGGGTAGCCGGCGAACTCGGGGTCGATCTGCCTGGCGGGCGTCTTCTGGTTCGCGTTCACAACGCGTCAACCTATCCCAGTGCTTTGCGCGGGGGGACGACCCCCCGATCCCCCCGGGAATCTGCACACAGCCGACCTTGACCGGTACGCTCGCACGCGTCCGCGCTGACGCGGCACCTGCGGGCGGGCAGAGGAGAACCATGAGCCGATCAGTCCTTGTGACCGGGGGGAACCGCGGCATCGGCCTCGCCATCGCCCGTCGGCTGGCGGCCGACGGGGACGCCGTGACGATCACCTCCCGGTCCGGCGAGCCGGTCGAGGGCTTGACCGTCGCGGCTTGCGACGTGCGCGATACCGCGCAGGTCGACGCGGCGTTCAAGGTCGCCGAGGACGCGCACGGGCCGGTCGAGGTGCTGGTCGCCAACGCGGGCATCACCAAGGACCAGTTGCTCGCGCTGATGACCGAGGACGATTTCGCCGCGGTGCTCGACACGAATCTGACGGGCGCTTACCGGGTGGCCAAGCGGGCGGTGCGGGGCATGATCAGGATGCGCCGCGGCCGGATAATCCTGATCTCATCGGTGGTCGGCCTGCTCGGGTCGGCCGGCCAGGCGAATTACGCGGCTGCCAAGGCCGGGCTGATCGGGTTTGGCCGCTCCCTCGCACGCGAGCTGGCGCCCCGCAGCATCACTGTCAACGTGGTCTCGCCGGGCTTCGTGGACACCGATATGACGGCCGTGCTGACTGACGAGCAGAAGCAGGCGATCCTCGCGAACGTGCCGCTGCACCGGTACGCGGCAGCCGACGAGGTCGCGGCGGCCGTGGCATTCCTGGCCAGTCCCGACGCAGGCTACATCACCGGGGCCGTCTTGCCGGTTGACGGCGGTCTCGGCATGGGCCACTGAGCGCGCGTTCCTAAAAAGGCGGAGGCAAGGGCATGGGCATCCTGGACGGCAAGCGGATCCTGGTTACCGGGGTGCTGACGGACGCCTCGATCGCGTTCCACGTAGCGCGCATCGCGCAGCAGGAGGGCGCGACCGTTGTCCTCACCGGCTTCGGCCGGCTGAGCCTGGTGGAACGGATAGCCAAGCGGCTGGCTGATCCCCCGCCGGTGCTGGAGCTCGACGTCACCGACGACGAGCAGCTTGGTTCCCTCGCTAGCCGGGTACTGGAGCACGTCGATGGCCTCGACGGCGTGGTGCACAGCATCGGCAACGCGCCTGCCAGCGCGCTCGGCGGCAATTTCCTGCAAACGCCGTGGGAAGACGTGGCCTGGGCCATGCACGTCTCGGCGTACTCGCTCAAGTCGCTGGCGATGGCCGCGCTGCCGCTCATGCAGCCGGGCGGCGCCGTCGTCGGGATGGACTTCGACGCGAGCGTCGCCTGGCCCGGCTACGACTGGATGGGCGTGTCGAAGGCAGCGCTCGAGTCCACGGCCCGGTACCTGGCGCGGGACCTCGGGCCGAAGGGCATCCGCGTCAACCTCGTCTCGGCAGGCCCGGTGAAGACGATAGCGGCGCGCAGCATCCCGGGATTCGAGCAGTTCGAGGGCGTGTGGGCGCAGCGCGCTCCGCTCGGCTGGGACCTGTCGACTGCCGAGCCCGCCGCGCGCGGCTGCGTGGCGCTGCTGTCTGACTGGTTCCCCGCCACGACCGGCGAGATCGTGCACGTCGACGGCGGTGCACACGCCATGGGGGCCTGACCTTCCGGCAGCCCGCACCTGGCCTTGTCGCCCGGCAGGCCCGGACCGATAATTCCAGGTGTGGTCGGACCTGAAGACGGTGCCGCCCCAGGCGCAGACCGGCTGCGCGTGTCTGATGCGGAGCGGGACCAGGCACTCGGCGAACTCAGGCACGGCTTCGCCGAGGGACGGCTGACCCAGGACACCTTTGTCTTCAGGGTCGAGGCCGCGCTGCGCGCCCGGGTACGCGGCGAACTGCGAGCCCTGCTCGCGGACCTGCCGAGGCCGCGCCGCCTCAGCGACGTCATCGCCGGCCGGCTGACGGCTTCTGTGCACCGTGCGCGGGCGGCGGGCGCCTGGTGGCTGCGCAGGGCGCCGGCGACGCTGACGCTGCCGGCCGGCCCGCAGCGCAGGTACACGATCGGCCGCGAGCTTGCCTGTGACATGACACTGTCCGACAAGACGGTGTCCCGATGGCACGCCACGCTGCAGCGCGAGCCGGATGGCTGGCTGCTGTTCGATCTGGGTTCCACGAACGGCACCAGGCTGAACGGCTGGCGGGTCAGCGGGCCGATCGAGGTGGCCGCCGGCGACCTGGTGTCGTTCGGCGCGGTGACGTTCGTGCTGGCCGACCGCCCGGTTTCGGCGCCCTCCGCGGTCGGTGCGTAGTGGTCTATCGGCCGGGCTCGGCCGCGCCGCCACTAGAGTCTGTTGAATGACCCTGGTGCTGGTGGTGCGGCACGGCCTGACGGCCTCCACCGGAAAGGCACTGACCGGGTGGCTGCCCGGGATTGCGCTCGACGACCGCGGGATCACGCAGGCCGCGGCGCTCGGCGCCAGGCTGGCACGGCTGCCGCTCGCCGCCGTCGTCAGCAGTCCGCTCGAGCGGTGCGTGCAGACCGCGGGCATCATCACCCGCGCGCGCGAGGGTGCCGAGCTGCCGGTCAGCACTGACGACCGGCTTGGTGAGTGCCGGTACGGGGACTGGACGGGCAAGCCACTGCGGCAACTGGCGCGCGACCCGCTGTGGCGCGTCGTGCAGGCGCACCCGAGCGCTGTCCGGTTCCCTGGCCCAGACGGCGAGGCGATGGCCGGCATGCAGCAGCGCGCGGTGGCTGCCATCAGGGACTGGAACTCCAAGCTCGGCAGGGACGCCGTCTACCTGGCTTGCTCGCACGGCGACGTGATCAAGGCCATCCTGGCGGACGCCCTCGGCATGCACCTGGACATGTCGCAGCGGATCCAGGTAGACCCGTGCTCGCTGAGCGTGATCAGGTACACG
>JASHTT010000528.1 GCA_030040415.1 Streptosporangiaceae bacterium
GCGGCGGGCGTCGGGCGGGGAGACCGGGTCGCGCTGCTGTGGGCGAACGACATCAGCTACGTCGAGGCGCTGCTCGGCGTCATGCGGTCCGGTGCCGTCGCGGTGCCGCTCAACAGCAGGCAGAACGACGAGACGCTCGCTTACGTGCTGTCCGATTCCGGCTCCCAGGGCATCCTGGCCGGGCCCGGCGCGGCGGAGCGCGGGCGCGCGCTGGCCGCGGAGAGTCCCGCCTGCCGCTTCGTGGCCGAGCCCGGCGAGCCGCTGACGGGCTCCAGGCTGGCCAGGCTGACCGATCACGACCCGGACGCGCCGTGCATGCAGCCCTACACTTCCGGGTCAACCGGACGGCCGAAAGGCGTGCCGCTGACGCACCGCGGGCAGATCTGGTGCGCGGACATCGTGCGCAAGTGCTACCTGTTCGACGAGACAGAGGTCGCGCTGCTCGCGGCGCCGCTGTTCCACAAGAACGCGGCGATGACGCTGAAGTCGATGCTACTGGCCGGCGGCTGCTGCGCGGTACTGCCCGGATTCGACCCGGTGGTTGTGCTGCGGGCCATCGACAACTACAAGGTGACCTACCTCAGCGGTGTCCCCGCGATGTACCGGATGCTGCTGAATGAGACGGCCGAGCTGGCGCGCTGTGACGTGTCGTCGGTCCGGTTCGCGTCGGCCGGCTCGGCGCCGGTCACCATTGACCTGCTCGAGGATTTCCAACGGGTGTTCGGCGCCCCGATCACCGAGGGCTATGGCCTCACCGAGGGTGGCCCCGACGTGCTGATCACGCCGCGGTGGGGGATCAACAAGCTTGGCTCGCTCGGCATCGCGCTGCCCGGCTGCGAAGTCCAGTTGCGGGCGCCGGACGGGGAGACGGAGGTGCCCGTCGGCGAGGTCGGCGAGCTGTGGGTGCGCAATCCCGGCGTGACACCCGGCTACCACGGCCTGCCGCACGTCACTGCCGAGCGGATCCGCGATGGCTGGCTCGCGACCCGGGACCTGATGCGCAGGGACGCCGACGGCTACCACTACTTCATGGGCCGCAGCGACGACCTGATCAACGTCGGCGGGGAGAACGTCTACCCCAAGGAGGTCGAGCAGCTGCTGCTGCGTCACCCTGCGGTACGCGACGTCGCCGTGCTCGGCGCCAGCCACCCGGTCAAGGGTGCTGTTCCGGTCGCGTTCGTCGTGCTGGCCGAGCCCGACGCCACCACAGCCGAGGAGCTGACCGAGTTCTTCCACGGCGTCGGCCCGCACTACGCCTACCCACGGGTTATCGAGTTCATCGACGAGATGCCACTGGCCGGTACGGGCAAGCCCGACCGCGCACGGCTGCAGGAGCGAGCCACGGTCCTGGTGTCGGCATGACCGCCGCTGACAGCTCCGGCGGCGCCGACGGCGCTAGCAGCGTCGGCCAGATGCGCGCGGCGATCGTCACCGCGCACGGCGACCCGGAGAACCTCGAGTACGGGTGGGCCCCGGTCCCCGAGCCACCGCCGGGCTGGATGCGGGTCCGGGTGCTCGCCTGCGCGCTGAACATGCTGGACGTCTTCGTCCGCCGCGGCATGCCCGGCGTGCACCTCGACCTGCCGCACATTCCCGGCGGCGACATCGTGGGCACGATCGACGCGCTCGGCGAGGGCGCGGCTGGCCCGCCGCCGGGAACACTGGTCCTTGTGGACCCGCTGGTCAACCACAAGGCGCTCGGCGAGGACCTGCCCGGCGGGCTAGCCGAATTCGTCATCGCGCCCGCCGAGAACGCGATCCCGCTGACGGCGACGGCTGCCGAGCTGCCGAGGTACGCTGCGCTGCCTATCGCCTACGGCACTGCCCGCCGGATGCTCGTGGACCGGGCGCACTTGGCGGCCGGCGAGACGATCGTGGTGCTCGGCGCAGCCGGCGGCGTCGGGGTGGCCTGCATCCAGCTAGGTAAGGCGATAGGTGCGCGGGTCATCGCCTGCTCCTCCTCGCGCGGCAAGCTGGATCAGCTCGGCGCGCTCGGTGCGGACGAGCTCGTCGACACCTCAGCGGGCGACTTCGGGTCGCAGGTCTGGAACCTCACCGGCCGGACCGGGGCCGACGTCGTCGTCGACTACCTCGGCGCTGACACCTGGCCGCAGTCCGTCCGCGCGGTCCGGCGTGGCGGGCGGCTTGTCACCTGCGGCGCGAGCACCGGCTTCCTCGCCGAGACCGACCTGCGGTACGTGTGGACGCGGGAGCTGTCCATCCTCGGTTCTGACGGCTGGCGGCGGTACGACCTCACCGAACTCGTGCGCGAGGTCGCGTCCGGCGAACTGGCCCCGGTTATTCACGGCGTCTTCCCGTTGTCGAAGGTGCGCGAGGCGGTCGCCGAACTCGAGGATCGGCGCGCCGTCGGAAAGGTAGTGGTCGTCCCCGATGGATGCTGACGACCTGCAGCGCCTCGTCGACGCTTCGCCGGTGCACCGCGCGCTGCGGCTGCACGTCGCTGGCGCCGACGAGGGGACCGTCAGGCTGACGGCCGAGACCGGCGCGGAACACGCGGGGGAGGACGGCGGCGAGTTCCTGCACGGCGGCGTCGTCGCCACGCTGCTCGATACGGCAGCGACGTTCGCGCTCATCCAGGCCACCGGGACGGACTGGGGAACTGTCGACCTGCGGATCGACTTCATCCGCCCGGCACCGGCGGGCCCGCTGACGGCCGAGGCCACCGCGGTCCACGTCGGCAGGCGCCTCGGCCGCGCCAGCGCTGAACTGACCGACCCGTCGGCCGGCCGGCTGATCGCCACCGCCGCAGGAACCTTCGTGCGGACGACAACTCCGCTACCGGAATGAGGATCATGACCGCCAGCATCGACCACCTTGTCTATGCATGCCCTGACCTGGACGCCGCGATCGCCGAGCTAACTCGCCTGACGGGCGTGCGGCCGCAGGGCGGCGGTCAGCACCTGGGGCTGGGCACGCACAACGCGCTGCTGTCCCTAGGCGAGCACACCTACCTGGAGGTCATCGCCCCCGACCCGGCCCAGCCCAAGACCGGGCAGCCGCTGCCGTTCGGCCTCGACCATCTGACCGCGCCGGCGCTGCGCGCCTGGGCGGCATCGCCCAGCGACCTGGACGCCGCAGTGAAGCAGGCGCGCGCGCAGGGCTTCGACTACGGCGACATCGTCGTCCGCAACCGGCGCACAGCGAGCGGCGCTCAGCTGACCTGGCGGATGACGACGTACCCGCACGACGGCGCGCTGAACGTCATACCGTTCCTCATCGACTGGGGGACAGAAGTGCACCCCGCCCAGACGGCACCCTCGGGCCTGCAGCTCACCGAGTTCCGTATTCTTGCGCCCGACCCGTACCAGGTCAGCAGCGAGTTGCGGGCCGTGGGCCTTGACCTGCCGGTCGATCAGGCCGACGCACCTGCCCTGCACGCCGTGCTGACCGGCCCGGACGGCACGCGGGTGGTCCTCGACTCCTAGTTGCGGGTCAGCCCCCGCGACTACGGTCCACGGACGTTGCGATGTCGTCAGCCGGGTCTGGCGTGGTTGACTCAGAGCACGCGACCAAGGGAGCACCGCCACCATGACCACACTCGACAACCGGCCGAACACCGCACTCCTGGTCATCGACGTGCAGACGGGGATCGTCGGGGGTAACCACGAGCGCGACGCAGTCGTCGCGAATATCGCCAGCCTCGTGGCCAAGGCGCGT
>JASHTT010000529.1 GCA_030040415.1 Streptosporangiaceae bacterium
ACCACGGCCCGGCAAATTGGTCAAGCACGGTATCGACCCTGCCGCGACCGCTCGGGCTCGTCATCGACTGAAAGCTCATGCCCGTCTCCCTGTCCCTCTCTCAAGCGTGACCCCACGGTCTCACCAAAGTCAGTAAATAACTACCAGAGTCCGTAAATAACTACCGGCGTGCCGGTTAGTTCGCGATCCAGCGCTCATTGGTGTGCTGATGCAGGCTTGACCTAACTGACCCGCAGCCCGCGTGCCTGCTGTCGGCTGAAGAGTTTCCTGTCAGGACTCGCTGTCGTGTGGCTGGCGTGCTTTTCGGTTGGTGACAATCCTGCGTTTGCGCAAAGAATCGAGCCACTCCTGCCCGCTGAGCAGTCGCGTGGTCTTGCCCGACCTGACCTCTCCCGCCGCGGCAACTGCCATGGCAACGCTGGCAGCGGTCATATCATCAGCTGCCTCATACACGACCATGACGTCATAATCGCCAAACGGAAAACCCGCCACAACGATCGTGGCTCCCAGCTCCTCCAGGGCTGGCCGGAATGTTTCCACCGGATCCTGCGGCTCCTTCAGCTGATCCGCCATTGACTTGGCGGTATAGGAGGCCTGGTACATGTAGAGCGGCATAGAGATCCCCATCAGCCGGGAACAGGCGAACAGATCACCAGCCGGTCCCCGTGGCACGCGGCGGCTTGTGCCGGCGCGTGCACTGCAACAGGCTGAAGACCAGTGCGGTGCAAAGATCGTAGACCCGGCCCAGGCGGGCACGCCACCCTCCGCATCGGCGGCGAGGACGGCCCGCTAACCCGGTCTGCGGACGGTGCGCTTCCTACTTAGGCGGGAGGCCGCGCTTGGGGCGAATGGGCGGTATCGCCGCCATCTTGTGCCGGCGCGGGCCTGACCATAGGGCTGGCACGGCGTAGACGGCGCCCGCCACCGCATAAGCCGCTTGCTCGTAGTTGACCCGCCATCCGACAAAATCCGGCCAGGCCTCGGCAGGGTCCCGCTCGATCGGGAAGCCGACTTCGCGCATCCGGCTTACCGCATCGAGAAACTCGGCGTACGTCAGGCTGGTCCCGGCGTCCGGGCCTGGCTCGTCGGGGATGTCGAAGCCCATCGCCAGCGCGATCCGGTGAAAGCACCTGAATCCGCCGCGCAGGCACAGCCGGGCCGGGACCACCGGCGCGACCCCGGGAGAAAGGGCCAGAAACAGCGCGGCGGAGTCGAGCACGGCCAGCAACGCTGTCACCCAGGACGACATCGATCCCGGCGAGCGGAACCGGACAAGCACCGGATAGGTGGTGTGGCTCTCGGCGACATCGGCGGCCCAGTTTTCCCACTGCGCGTACAAATCCGGCATGGTATCCAGGGTCGATACACCCGTTCCCAGCGCGTAGTGGGTGCGCGCCAGCAGTTCCGGTCCCCACGACGGCATCCCGGCCCGCTCGTTGAGCAGAGCCACCTGAGTCTCCCGGCGGTTGAACGCCGAATACAGCGTCGGCAGATAGGCGATCTGCAGCGTGAGGATCACCAGGCCGGTCGCCGCGGCCACGAATACGATCACCGCCGGCGCTGATCCGGCCGGCACGGCGAAGCCGAGGGTGAACAGCGAGGACCCAGCGTCGATGAAGGCGGACACCACGCCGCGGGGGGCGAACGGCCACAGCAACAGGGCGAAGCCAACGTAGGCCACGATGAGCCACGCGGCCAGCTGGGCCAGCAGCAGCGTCGCTGCCTGAGTAGCCCGCATCCGATCCCACCGCTGGTAATCGGAAACGCGCCCCACGACTTGGTGGTAAGCCCAGTCGACCATCCGGTCTACCAACCGCGTCAGCCGGCTGTTGACCGGCCGTGACACGATCAGTGTGACAGTGACGCTCGACATTGTCCCGAGTACCAGCAGACCGCCGACCACCGCTGCCACTATGCGACCGGCCAACGGCATCACCATTGCGCTTTCCTCCGCGTCATCAGCCTGTCCTGAACCTCCATCCAGCACCCTCCCTGATTACCGTCAGGTTTGATGTTCTATCAGGAGGCGCTTGCCTCTCTGCTCGGCGTGGAGGTGGGCATCCCTCTGCACGATGCCCGAGCCCGGACATCATGCACTGGGCACCGCGCCTGCATGCGCCGACGGCCCACCGCTAGAAGCCAGCGGTTTGCCGCTCTGCGGATATTCTGAGCGACATGGACAGCCGGGCGAGTGACAAGCTCCCCGGAGCCAGAGTGCGGGTCAAACGACGCATACCGACCGACCCGACATCGGACGCCGGGCCACGGGAGTGGCTGGCCCTGGCCAACGGAGCCGTCCAGGAAGCCAGAACCGAGGGGACGGCTCTTGCCCTCGTCGGCGAACCGCTGCCCTATCAGCCGGGCCGGGCCGAGCGGCGCAGCGGAGTGCCTGCCGAGGTCATAACCGCGGACCGGGTGCCTAATTCCTGCACGTGCTCGTGGGCCTATTCCCACGGGAAGCTGACCTTGAAGCACTACAACGCCGCGTGCGCGGTGCACCCGGAAGCCCTTGATCGCTGAGGCTTGACGGGCCCGCGCATGCAGTTCCGGGTGTATCAGGCCAGGTGGCTGTCATCCCTGGCGCCCGATCCCCGGCCGCTGCGCCAAGTGAGACATCGGCCGCGGCACCTAGCCGTCAGCGCGCGGGACGGTTGCGGGAACATCCTGATCGAGAGGCACGTTGAGCAAAGAGGACACGACATATCGTGTTGCTTGTGGTGGGCGTTGGCCTTGGGCGGGCCACGGGCTTGAGAGGTGAGCGTGATTACCGGTTGGTACGCAGAGCGGAGGCCGGACAGGTCGGCCAAGGCCGTGATCGCGGTGACGTTGCTCGCGCTGTTGCTGGTGGCGGTCGTACCGGCGGCGCTGCTGACCGCAATGATCATGATGGTGCTCGGACACGTCGTCGGCGGACTCGCGCTTTTCGGCGGCTCGGTCCTCGCGGCCGCCGTGGCTCTGGCGCTCGCCGGCATGACCGGGATGCGGCACCTTCGCAAGCTGGTCTCGAGGGCGAGCTTTCACGTCGTGCGACTAGATGGCCGGCAGTACGCCGACGTCGCAGAGCCGAACGGCAGCGACTACACCGACGTCCTGCAGCTAGACCGCAGCGATTACACCGAAGTTCGGTGAGCTAGGCTCCAGCCTCGCCTTCTGTGTCGGCGCTCAGCGCCCGATGCGGGAAGCGGTGTACCTCTTGCGGCCAGCCGACCGCTACCGCGACCCGGCCGGCCCAGTAACGTGCCTCGCCATCGCCGGGCACATCGACCACCGTGAAACCACCGAGGTGCTCCTTGGTCTCGGTGAACGGCCCGTCGGTAAAGACCGGCGAGCCGCTGCTCGGGTCGACGCTGCAGACAGCGGTCGACGCGTCCAGGCCGCCGTCGCTGAACACGAAGACACCGGCGGCCGTCATCTCCTCGATCAGGGCCCTGCCGGACGCGCCCCTCTCGCGCAGTTCCTCCAATGTGAGCTCGGGCACCCACTCGTCGTTGAAGGCGATCAGGTACAGCGCCATGGCAAGCTCCTCTGCTCACGGGCAGCCCGGCCGGCCGCCGCTCACCTTCTCCACGAACTCACTCGCGAGAATCGACACCCCGGCCAAGAGAACCCGGCCCAGTCGCCTCGGCGGCATTGGGCCGGGTCCGGCGTCCCTGGCTAGCTGTTCGACGAGTTACAACTGCCCACGTTGTTCCCCGCGGTGTTGTCCTTGCCGAGGAACGGGTGGTTATAGCTTTGGCTGCAGTTATTTCCTACTTTGTTATGGGTCAGGTCGTTATAGCCTTCATTGTTCCCAATGAATACTAGGTCGTAGCCGACCTTGTTGTATCCCATGTCCAGGTAGGCGCCGGCATTGCCGTTGAACGTCGCGTTATTGCCGATGATGTCCCCCGGCGTACTATTACGGCCGCAGTTCGCTGGCTCGGGCGCGCCAATGTCCCAGCCCGAGGCGGTTTTGGCGGTGTAGCTAATGCTCAGGTTGTGAACGATGTGAGTCTGGCAAATGAACTCGCCGAACGGCACGCCGCCGACTGTCCCGGAGATGATCGCGTTGCCGCCGATCACGGTCTCTGTGGTGCCGTTGTTGGGATCCCCGAGCTCGATCAGTGCGGCGTTCGTCGCGATCAGGTCGTGGCGGATGGTGGTACCGCCGATGAAGAACGATGCGCCGGATTCAACGATGACGTCGTGACCGATGGTAGATCCCTGGGTCAGGCCGCAAGTGCTCTTAGCCGGGACGATCAGATTGTGGGCGACCTTTAGCACCCCCAGGAATCCCTTGGGGCAGGTGTAGTCTCCGGTGGCCGCATTTGCCGGTCCAGCCACGGCCGCAAGGGCGAGTAGCGTACTGGCAGCGACCAGCAGCATGCTGACCGCTAGCTTCGGAATCCTTCGCAATGTGGTGCCTCCCCAGCAGGCTTCTTCGTTAATCCAGGCATCCGTTTGTGGGTCCGGCTCGTCGGACGTCCACCTTCAACCAGGACGCTAGGCAATCGCACCGGCCACGTGAACGTGGAAACCCACACACTTTGACCGACGACTAGGAGAGCGACCTCTTGTCCTGGCACCGGCGCCGCGCATACTGATGATGCGGCCCGTGTCGGCCGTGAGAGGGGGGAATACAGATGAATATGTCCGCCGGTTCGGCGAGCGTAGCCAGGCGCGCATCGCTGACGTTAGGCAAGGTCCGCCGAACAGCTGCGTTGCACCGCAGCCCTGTGCGAGTCGGCCTGGTGGCCATGTCGGCTGCGATCGCGCTGCTGACGACCGCCGCAACCGGCTCAGCGGCGGTTGCGGCCTCGCGGGCGGCTCGCCCGTCAGCCCTTACGAGCAAGGGCTTGCTGTACGCCTGGGGAGCTAACAGCTCAGGACAGCTCGGCAACGGCAGCATGACCAATAGCGACGTGCCGGTCAAGGTGAAGCTGCCGAAGGGCACACGAATCGTCGAGGACCGGGCAGGCTGTTACTTCACCGTCGCACTGACCTCAACGGGTGAGGTGCTCGCCTGGGGACTCAATTTCGACGGACAGCTTGGTGATGGCTCGCTGACCAACAGCATGACTCCCGTCCGGGTGCACATTCCGGCGCACACCACGATTACGCATGTGCGGGCCGGCTGCGCATTCGGCTTGGCGCTCACCTCCAAGGGCCAGGTTCTCGCCTGGGGTTACGGCGACCTCGGCCAGCTCGGCGACGGCAGTGTGGCCAACGCGCTGACGCCGGTCAAGGTAAAGCTGCCTAAGAACACGATCGTCACGGGAATCAGCGCTGGCGAGTCGCATGGACTCGCGCTCACCTCCAAGGGCGAGGTGCTGGCCTGGGGCGATAACGGGTACGGGGAGCTCGGCAACGGCAAGACAAATATCAACGGCAGCGACGTGCCGGTCAAAGTGAAGCTGCCGGGGTCCGTGCACGTGGCCGCGGTAGCGGGCGGCCTCTTCTACAGCCTTGCGCAGACGACCGGCGGCGGCGTGCTTTCCTGGGGATACAACCAGTTCGGCGAGCTGGGCAACGGCACCGAGACCAATTCCGACGTTCCCGTGCGAGTGAAGCTTCCGGCCGGCACGAAGGTCACTCAGCTGTACGCCGGTGGCTACCACGGTCTGGCGCTGACCACCAAAGGCCAGGTCTTCGCCTGGGGATACAACTTTGCCGGTCAGCTCGGCAATGGCAACACCAATAGCAGTGACACGCCGGTCAAAGCGAAAATCCCCGCTGGGACGAAGGTGACGGCCATAGCGGGCTGCCTGACCAGCAGCATGGCGCTGACCAGCACAGGTCGGGCACTGGCCTGGGGCGGTGATGCCTACGGCCAGCTCGGCAACGGCACGATGACGATGTCGCCTTTCGACTTGCCTGTTCAGGTCGAGCTGCCGGCCGGGGTGCTGGCGGGCAATGTGGCCTGCGGCCCTACTGCGACCGTCGGTCTGGCGATCGAGAAGTGACCGCGCCTCCGCCGAGGTCGTTAGCGGGCGGCTACGATCGCGATGGCAGCAGCAGATCCAGGCCCAGCCAGTCCGCCAGCGCCCGGATCTCCCGGTGCACGGCGGCGGCAGTTGTCTTGCTGAACGGCTGATCTTCGTGGACCGCGTTGACCCTGAGCATGCTGGACGTGCGATCGGCGGCGGCGTCCAGCTTGCCTATCAGCCGG
Source organism: Streptosporangiaceae bacterium (assembly GCA_030040415.1). Classification (GTDB taxonomy): domain Bacteria; phylum Actinomycetota; class Actinomycetes; order Streptosporangiales; family Streptosporangiaceae; genus JAJYUU01. The sequence goes on from JASHTT010000529.1 coordinate 6,149, forward strand.
TCGCCGTCCAGGATCGGCAGCGCCCAGTAGCCCCAGCGACGCTTGGCGACGGGCTTGTACATCTCCAGCTGGTAGTCGAAATCGAAAAGCTCCGTCATCCTCTTGCGATCGAAGATCAGCTGGTCCAGCGGTGACAACAGCGCCACCCGGCCGCGGAACGGCTGGCCGAGCTGCGCGGTATCCACTCGCCACATACCCCGGGTGCCCTCGACCATCGCGAGTTCGCCGGTTGCGCCCACATCCGACGGCTCGACCGGGCACGCAGGCCCCTGCGCCCGCGCGATACCCAGCGCCCGGAGCCGTCGCTCGGCCCGGATGCGGCGCGCGTGCTCCACCGGCACCATCGGGTCATCCGGGTAGACGCGTTCGGCCAGGTCCCAGAGCCGGTCGCGGCCCCGCCAGCCGGCCATGGCGACCTCGCCGCGCCGCACCATGAAACCCAGCAACACCGAGACGTTGCGGTTGTTGGTCCAGCCCGTCGACCGCCACGGGACAGTGCAGGTATCGGGCAAGTCACGCATCGGCAGCGCACCGTCAGAGCCCAGCCGGTGCAGAATGTCCAGCCGGCACTTGTCGTTGGCCTCGATCCACTTCAGGGTGTCCTCGCGCCAGTCGGGCAGTGGCCCAGGGCCCGGCCACTCGGCCATCTCCGCGGTATACAGCGCGATGTCCTCGGCCGGACGGATCATGCCCTGCAGTTCGACGAGGCTGCGGTCCCGCAGGGCAGCTTTCAGGTCGGCCGGCGCATGCGAGGATCCGAGCCTGCTCCAGGCCACCAGGTCAGCGCTCGGCGTGATGGCGGCAGTCTGGTCCGCCTGTAGCAGCGTCAACTGCCGGATCATGCCGATGAGCTCCGCAGGCCGGTCATGGCCAAGCAACTGAGCGCGCACCGCGATCCGGCGCGCGTCAGCGCGGGATAGCTCGTGGACGATCACGCCTCAAACGTAGGCGACCCTGCCGACATCGTGCGGCGGACCTCCAGCGCCCCGGCATTTGCCGATTCCCTCCGCCCGGCCACCGCCGCGACACACGCACCGGGGAACGCCCAGGCTGCCTAGCGGTCGGCCCGGCCCCACTTGCGATTCCGCTTTCCCGCTTGCGTTGTCCAGAACGTGAGGTTCTGGCGGATGGCCAGGGTATCTGGGTGCTTTTGACCGAACGTACGTTTGTAGGCTGGCAACAGGGCGGCGTACTGATCACGCGCCTCGGCGCTATCACCGGCGAACCCGGTCCACGCTGCGAGGCGGGCGCGGACATCCAAGGTCCTTGGATGCTCCGGGCCGAACTCGTCGAGGTAGATCGGCATTAGCCTGGCGTACTCGTCGCGGGCTTCTTCTGGATCCCCAGCCTGGCCGGTCCAGTGGGCGAGGTTGCTTCTGACGGCCAGAGTTCGGCGATGGTCGGGACCAAGACTCCGCGCACGAACGGGCAGCAGAGCTGCGAACTGGTCCCGCGCCCCGGCGGCGTCCCCAGCCTCACCCGTCCAGCGTGCAAGCTCGCTTCGCGCGGTCAGGGTATCCGGGTGCTCACGGCCGAGCACTCGTGCGAGCACGGGCACCAGGGCGGCGAATTGATCTCGCGCCGCGGCAGCATCGCCCGCATCGCCTGTCAGCTTGGCCAGTTCGCTGCGGGTAGTCAGAGTGTCGGGGTGCTCCCGACCGAGCACCCTCTGCATCATGCTCAGCAGAGCGGCCACCTCGTCTCGAGCCGCAGCCGGCCCCTCCGCCAATGACAGTCAGCCTCCTCTCAGCCACGAAGAATCGCTCGCGCATCCACGCGCGAGGTCGCGCCGAGACGAAATGGGTCATATCTTGCTCTACCCAGGATTGCGGTCAACAAGGACGAGCGATTGCATAACACCGAGACGCGAGCCAACCTTTGCCCGACTATGGCCATGGCAACTGGGCGGAGCGGGCGGCCCCAGGTCCTCCTGATACTGGATCAGTCCATGATGCATCGCGGTCATCAGCGCTTGTGCCCGGTTCGTCGCGCCCAGCTTCTCGTACAGCCGCGCCACGTATGTCTTTGCGGTCGAGACGCTGATGAACATTTCCACTGCGATGGCTGGGATTGACAGGCCATTGTTCAGCAAGCGCAGGACCTCCCTCTCGCGAGGGCTGAGCGCTAGCCGGTCCTGCATCGCGCGGCGCCGCGCGACGGCCGCCGCGAGACCCGAAGCGGTGAAGGACGAGGCAGCCACCGCCGCGTGCCGGATCGCGCCGATTAGCTCGGCCAACGGGGCCGTCTTGGCCACGAACGCCGACACGCCGCTCTCCAGGGCCCGGAAGAGTACGTCGTCTTCCTGCAGCGACGTGAGTATGACGACGCCGAGGTCTTCGTAATGGTCTCGGAGCTCACGGGCGAGTTCCAGCCCGTCACCGTCGGGCAAAACGACGTCGATAGTAACCACGTCGGGCCGAGCCGCGTCGACCATATCCCGCGCCTCAGCGCTGGACTGGCATTCGGCCACTATCTCGATGTCTGAAAGTTGGGATACGAGTTCACGCAAGCCATAGCGGGTGAGCGTCTGGCCGTCAACTACGCCGAGACGAATTGGCATCGTAACTCCCCCCCGGGAATTAGCCGCCTTAGCGGGAATGGATCAACTTTTTTCTGTCTGGTTTGTCCCTCTCTCGAATAGCCAGCTAGGGAATACTCCGTGTCTGTCCCGGCACGCTGTCGGAATTACCCGAAGCTCCCATGACGCGCCTCCTGCCTGCGGCTTCTTCACTGAAGCGAGCCCAGACCGGATGTTGAGGTTCACAGTTAACTCGCGCTCGCGGGCAAGATGAGTGCATCTAGCGATCGTTACAAAAAGGTGATCTTACTCTGAGTAGTACGAAAGTTACTAGCCGTAGTATGCCCTGCTAGCCCAGCGGTCAACGCGCGCCCGCGAGCATCGCAAGCAGGGCGCCGGTAAAGAGGAAAGGGCCAAAGCAGATCGCGCCGCGGAGCGTGATGCGCCGAGCTATGAGCAGAACGCCGCTGGCAAGGGCTGCCAGCACGAATCCGAGAGCTGCTCCGGCGATCAGGACCGGCCAGCCGAGCCAGCCGAGGACAAGCCCGGCGACGCCCGCGAACTTGATGTCGCCGCCGCCTAGCTGGCCTGGTCCAACCAGGGCCAGCACCATATAGACGCCGGCCAGGGCTAGACCTCCGAGCAGCGCCCGCACTAGCGCAGCGAAATCGTGGTCGACGACGGCCGCGCCGGTGAGCAGCCCGATCAAGATCGGGTACGCAGGCAACGTGAGCGGGTTAGGGAGCCGCTGGACCGCGATGTCGATAGCGGCCAGTGCGACGCCGAGGACCCCGAAGAAGCCAAAAGCCGCCACCACGGGCTCGCCGCCATACCGGCCGAGCACAAGCGCCAGCACCGCACCCGTGCCAAGTTCCAGCACGAGCGGAGTGCCGAGGCTGCTCCTGCACGGCGCGCACCGAAGGGCTAGCAGGCCTCGCACGGGCGAGCCGCAACGCGGACATGCCACCCGTTCGGTATCGCCGGCCGGCACGGACAGCCTGAAGACGGTGCCCCTGATCGCGCCCCCCGCGAGCAGGCCCCCGATGGCGCCCGCCACCGCCCATATCGGATTCATGCAGCTTGACCGTAGGTCACCGGAACGACGTTAAGGGTCGATTCGGGCAAGAACGAGCCACCGGAAGGTCTTGTCAGCCGATCGGTGCCTGCAACCAGCCGATCGCCCGATGTGTCGGCCGCTCGGCGGGATTGTCTGACCGTGCACCCGATAGAACTCGCTGAGCGAGTTAATCCAGTGTGTGCTCTTGTTGGTCGGCTACTGGCCGGTTACTAACGCGCACCGAATTCAAGCTTCCGAAGGAGCACTCAATGCTCAGCGCACTCGCATTCCTGCAGAACTTCCTTATCGGGCGCGTGCGCCGCGACGACCGTGGCGTCACCTCGGTGGAATATGCCCTACTCCTAGCCCTCATTGTGGTGGTCCTCATCACGGCAGTAACCGCCTTTAGCGGAGTCCTGGGCAACGTCTTCGCCTCTTTCAAGTTCTGACGAACCTCGGGCGAAGGACGCAATGGCGGCGAGGCCCGGATTGGCCGGGCGTGGCCGTCGAGTTAGCCGTCCGGCCGCGCCGAAACCGAAGAAAGGGCAGCAGCAGATGAACCGGCCACCGTCAAGGGGCCGCACGGTCCGCGATCGTGGCGCTGTCGCGGTGGAGTTCGCCATAGTGGTGCCTGTCCTGCTGCTGATTGTGTTCGGGATCATCGACTTCGGGCGAGCGATAAACGCTCAGATAGTCCTGACCGGGGCTGCTCGCGAGGGAGTCAGGCTGGCGGCGCTGGGTTACTCCAGCGCCGAAGTCCAAGCCCGCGTGGCGGCGGCCGCGCCTGACCTGACCGGTGTCACCGCAACTGTTGTGGCGAGTTGCCCGCCTGGCGCTGGACCTGCCGCTGACGCACAGGTCGATGTCAGTTACTCGTTCACCTTCATCACCCCGATCGGCGCGGTCGCCAGTCTCATCGGCGACGCGAGCCTGGGCGCTCCGATGGTGCTGACCGCTCAAGGGGTGATGCCGTGCGAGACCTGATGGCCTCGCTCGCTCGCCTGACCCCGCTGCGGTTGCTGCGCGACGAGCGTGGTGTGGTCGGGGCAATGGTCGCTGTGCTGATCGGCGGCGGCGTGCTGACGGGGATGTGCGCCCTCGTCATTGACGTGGGCCAGATCTATCAGGGACGCGCTGAACTGCAGAACGGCGCGGACGCCGCGGCACTGGCAGTTGCCAAGAGCTGCGCGCTTGGTAACTGCACCCCGGGCGTTGCCGGCGAGCTGGCCGACGGTAACGCCTCCAGCCTCACCGGCGGAACCGAGGGCGTCCAGCTTGTCTGCGGCTCCGGCAGCCTCGGTAGCTGCCCGGCCAGCACCGGAAGCCTGGCAAGCTGCCCACCGCCGCCACCGTCGGCCGCCGGCAACTTCGTGGACGTCTACACCGAAACGCAAATGCCCGACGGCTCCACGCTTCTTCCGCCAGTCTTCGCGACGACGCTGCTAGGAAATTCCAGCTATCAGGGGTCGACGGTCCATGCCTGCGCTCAGGCCGAGTGGGGCCCGCCGTCCGCGGCAACGACTACCGCGCTGGCGATCTCGGCATGCGAGTGGGACCAGGCGACACAGCAGGGCAGCGTGTTCCCGCCTGCCCCGCCCTACCCACAGAACCCCCTGCCAGCGGCCAGCTTCGATCAGGTGCTGACGCTGACCCCAGGCAACGGAAGTGGCTGCGCGACCGAACCCGCCGGAGCCGACGGACCAGCCACCTTCGGCTGGGCGCAGGCCGAGCCGGGAAGTTGCGCCTTGCAGGTCACCGGACCAACTCTTCCCGAGAGCGCGGGAACGTCGGTCACGGCGGCATGCGCGCTGGCGTTGCAGAACGCCCAGCAGAGCCAGATTCCCATTCTGGTGCCTGTCTACGTGTCGCTGGACAGCGCCGCTAGCACCTACTCACTACAGGGCTTCGCGGAGTTCGTTGTCACCGGCTACAACCTTGCGCCTGACTTCTTCGAGCCGGACTGGCTGGACCCGGCGAATACGTGCACTGGCACCAATTACTGCGTAACCGGCTACTTCATTCAGGGGGTCATTCCGTCCACCGGCAGCTTCGCTGGCCCCAGCCTTGGCGCCTTCGTCATCGACCTGACCGGCTGACCCGCCGACCGAACCTGGGAGTGGAATTCGCGTGAAAGCCCGTTTGCTGACCATCACGCTGGCAGTCGTGCTGGCCATGCTCGGTGTGGTCGCGGTCCTCGCCTACGCCCGGCAAGCCAATGAGCGGGCCGTGAACGGCCTGAAGGCGCAAACCGTCTTGATGGCCGCTGGCGCAATCCCGGCGGGTACCTCGCTGAGCGCAGCGCAGCACGAGAACCTGCTCAGCACAGAGAAGCTGCCGGACTCTTCTCTGTCTACCCCGGCAGTGAGGTCCGTGACTTCGGCGAACGAGCGCCTGGTCGTGAGCGGGCCTGTGGCGAAAGGCCAGGTGCTGCTGCAGAACATGCTGACCTCAGCGGCAAGCGTCACCGCGAGTGGCAACTTCGTGATTCCGTCGGGCATGGTCGCGGTCACCGTAAATTTGTGCGTTTCCGAAGCCGTAGCGGGCTACGTAACCCCTGGCGCGGACGTCGCAGTATTCGACACCCTGACCCCCGGAAATGTTCAACGGACCTGTGACGCTCAGCATCTTTCAATCCCAGGTGGCCAAATAAGAAGCTCCAACGTCGCCACCACCCTGCTCGTGCTGAGAAAGGCTGAGGTACTGGCCGTCGGACAGAACCCCAGCAATCCGGGCACGTCTGGCAACGTGGCGGTTACGACGGACCCAGACAGCTCGTCATCCTCCCAGGAGGACGAGGTGCTGGTAACGCTCGCTGTGGATCAGGCTGACGCCGAGCGGCTCATCCTGACAGCTGAAGTAGGTCTGCCCTATATGGCGTTGCTGGGGCCAGAATCCAGTACGGCGTTCGCGCCGCCGGTGAATCTCTTCCAAGAGCAGCCCTGAGTCGAGGAGAGAGCCTTGCCAATACTCTGCGAGCCGGGGCCCACCGCCGTAGAGATGCTCTCTGGCATCGACGGCGAAGTGCGGAGAGCGGATAACCTGGCGGCCGCTGCCAAATTGCTGGACGGCGACCCGAACGAGACCCTGGTGATCATCGGCCCCCGTGCCGTGACCGGTGACGCCCTGGCGTTCGCCGCGTCGCTCCGGCTGGCGCGGCCCGCGGTCGGGGTGATCATGGCCCGCAGGGACATTGACGTCACGCTGCTGATGCGCGCGCTGCAATCCGGCGTGCGAGACGTCGTACAGGTCGGGGATGACGCTGCGATGGCAGCCGCGTGTCGCCGATCCTATGAGGTAACGCGCCGGATGCTCGCTCCGCCGACGGACGACGAATCCGCGCAGGGCCAGATCGTCACCGTGTTCGGCGCCAAGGGGGGCTGCGGAAAAACCGCGCTGGCAGTCAACATCGGTGTCGCGCTGGCGATGCAGGGTGTCGGACGGGTCTGCGTCGTCGATCTCGATCTTGCCTTCGGCGACGTGGCGATTAGCGTCCAACTCGACCCGCTGAGAACGATCCTGGACGCCCTGCCGATGGCAGGCCACCTGGACGAGTCTGGGGCGGCGTCGCTGCTAACTCGCTATCAGCCCGGGCTCGAGATGCTGCTCGCGCCGGTCACCCCCGGGGACGCGGAGAAAATCCCGCCCAGGCTGGTCGGCGAACTACTTGCCGTCCTACGCCGCATGTACGACTTCGTCATCATCGACACGCCTGCCCAGCTGAGCGAGCATGTCCTGACCGCTATGGACGTCTCATCGCACCTTGTGCTGCTCACGACTCCGGACGTGACCGCACTCAAGAGCCTCCGCGTCTCGCTGGAGATGCTGGACATGCTCTCCTACCCGAGACAGATCCGCTCGATTGTCGTCAACCGCGCTGACTCGAAGGTGGGGCTCAGTGCCGAGCAGGTCCGGAAGGTGGTGCGGTCCAACATCGCCGCACATATCCCCTCGAGTCGTGCCGTACCCATATCCGTGAACAAGGGCGTGCCGCTCGTGCTGGCCAGCCCTGCCCATCCGGTGAGCCAGTCCGTGCTCAAGTTTGTGCAGCAGCATCTGCTGACTTCGCCGATCCGAAGGCCAGCAGAAGGCCGGTCTCGGGGCAGGAGGCGAGTCGCATGACCCTTTCCGACCGGCTCTCCCAGCAGGGGCCCGCCAACGGGCTCGCAGTCGAGCGGCGCCGTGTGCCCAGGCGCTCCGCTCGCTATGAGGATCCGTTTGGCTCGCTGAAGCGCAGCGTGCACGAGGCGCTGCTGGAGGTGCTGGGACCGAAGCTGTACGACACACATCTAGACCAGCGGGAACTGGAGCAGCAGGTCACTCAGGCGCTGCAGGTTGTGTTGCAGCGTGAAGAGACCCCCATGACGGCGGCCGACCGGGCGCGCGTCGCGCAGGAGGTGGCCGACGACATACTCGGCCATGGACCGCTGGAGGTATACCTGCGCGATCCCGCCGTGTCCGAGATCATGGTAAACGGCCACGACCAGATCTACATTGAGCGAGAAGGCCGCCTGTATCCGGTGGAAGCCTCGTTCGCCGACGAGGCGCATTTGCGCCGCATTATCGAGAAAATCGTGGCGCGGGTTGGCCGCAGGGTTGACGAATCCAGTCCGATGGTCGACGCGCGGCTGCCAGACGGCAGCCGAGTGAACGCTGTCGTGCCACCAGTAGCGCTCGACGGATCACTGCTTACGATCAGGAAGTTTGCCGCCGAGCCCCTCACCATCGGCCATCTCATCCACTTCGGGACCATGACCCCTCAGGTGGCGGACCTGCTGCGGCTGTGCGTGCAAGGCCGTCTGAATATCGTGGTCGGGGGTGGTGCGGGCTCAGGGAAGACCACAACGCTCAACGTCCTGTCCGCCTTCATACCGGAGGACGAGCGGATCGTCACCATCGAGGACGCCGCGGAACTGCAGCTGCGCCAAGTCCATGTGCTCCGGCTCGAGTCGCGTCCTCCCAACCTGGAAAAGCGCGGCGAGATCACGATCCGCGACCTCGTCCGCAACGCGTTGCGGATGCGGCCAGACCGGATCATCATCGGCGAGGTCCGCGACGCAGCCACCCTCGACATGCTGCAAGCCATGAACACCGGCCACGAGGGCTCCATCACCACGGTTCACTCCAACTCCCCGCGCGACTCTCTCTCGCGGCTGGAAACGATGGTGATGATGGCGGATGTCGAGCTAACTCAACGCGCCATCCGTGAGCAGATGGCCTCCGCAATCGACCTGATAGTGCACCAGTCGCGCCTGAAGGATGGCTCGCGCCGCATCACCCAGATCACCGAGGTGCAGGGCATGGAGGGGGAGGTCGTCGTACTTCAGGATGTCTTCAGGTTCGATTATCAAGCGGGTACCGATGAGTTCGGCCACCCGCGCGGCCTGCTGCGCCCCACTGGCCTTCGCCCGATGTTCTTGAACCGCCTGGCCGATCGCGGTGTCGATGTGCCTCTGGGAGTTTTCCAGCCGCAGGGTTACCGAGGGTGATCGCGGTGAATTGGTCACTGGCGGGAGCTCTGGGCGCGATATTCGCGGCGCTGTTCATTCTTGTCGTGACAGTGTCCGGCTCACTGGCACGGTCTGGCCGAGACCGGGATCTCGCCGGGCGGATAGCTCGATATGGCCCACGGCGCGGCACCGGTCAGGACAAACGCGAATCGGACTCCGTTAGGAAGGCCGATCGCGTCGCGATCCGCGTCACGAAGCGCCTCATGACCCCCGCAGCCCAGCAACGCCTGTCCGAACGCCTCGAACTGGCGGCGGTTGCGCGCAAGCCAGCCGAATGGGAACTGCTCGGCGGATGCGTTTTCGTTGTCATTGCAGCCGGGGTCAGCATCCTTACCGGCAACGTCATCATCGGCGTTCTGCTGGGAGCACTTGTCAGCTGGCTCGGCATGCGGATGCTGCTGAGTTTTCTGATTCGGCGGCGTCGCGGGGCGTTCGCCGAGCAACTACCGGACCTCTTGCAACTTCTCGCCAGCTCACTTCAGTC
>JASHTT010000530.1 GCA_030040415.1 Streptosporangiaceae bacterium
TAGGTCACGGTATTCGCCCCGATGCCAGGCACCCGCGGACCGGGCAGGACGATGCCTGTCAGGTTCAGCGGATCCGCCGCGCTGATCATCGTGACCTCGCCGCGTTCGCGCAGCTTCCTGACCGAGCGCAGCACGTCGAGCGCGTCTGGATGCGCGTATTGCTCGCCCGAGAAGCCGAGCACGAAGCGCCCGCCGCGGATCGAGCCCCGTGCCTCCAGCCGCCGGAAGGCCCACAGCACCTCGCGCCACGGAATCGCGAGGTTCTCGCGGACGGCGACATCACGGAGCACCACGCCCCACCGGGCTGCGAGTTGCTGCGCGATCGCTTCCGCCAGCTCGTCGCGGTCCGCGTCGGCAAGCGGCGGCGGCAGCAGCGACCATCTGCCCGAGGCTCCGCCGGTGCTGCCACGCAGGCCACGCCGCAGGCCGCGGGCGGCGGGATAAGGCTCCGGAGCACGGCGGCGCAGCAGCGACCGTACGGCTCGGAAGCCATCGGATGTCACGAGCCCTCGAGCAACGGCGTCCCATAGCGCCTCGTCGACCTCGGCTGGCGTGCGGCCGGTCACGGCCGCCAGATCGGGCCGGAACAGAGCACCGTGGTCGCGGAGGGCATCCAGCACGTCGCGGGTGGGCCCGCTGCACGGCTCTGCAGGGCTCTGCTCGCCGCGAGCGGCGCGAAGCAGCCAGGGCAGATCGTCACGGAGTGCGAGGGTGATCGGCGTCGCGCGTGATGGAGGGGTGCCAACCCGGGAGGCGGCCTCCGGAACCGCTGGTTGTCCGCCCGGATCTGCCTCGCGGACCGCGAGCCGACCCCAGCTGACCTGGCCGGACATGCACAGCTCGTCAAGCCACTCGCGGCGGTAGCCCTCGACACGTGCAGCCAGCACCGACTGCTCCCAGGCTCCGGTCGCCAGCTCAAAGCCCTGCAGCTGCTCGACGACCGCCAGTACCCCGAACCGGCCTTCGCGCCTGCTGCCAGGAGCCACGTGCTGCCAGCGCAGCAGGAACCGCATGAAGTCTTTCGCGGTCACCGGCTCGACCTCGCGCCTGCGTTGCTGCCTGGTGTAGGAGTGCATGCGGGACAGCAGCCGGCGCGAGCAGAACTGCTCGCCATCCGCGGCCGGAGTGAACCGGCCGCGGATCGCGAAACCCTCGGCTTCCAGCGCCGCGAGCGCCACGTCAATCAGCGTTTCCCGCAACCCGGTGCCCTCGGCCAGTTCGGCGACTGTCGCCGGCCCCCGGCACTCCAGGTGCCCGCGCAGCAGGTCGGCCGCCGCGACCTCTTCGTCGGGTGAGTCGGCCGGCACCGGGCACCCGTGGCCGGGAACGACCTCGGCCGCGGGGAACAGTGCCCGGACGGCCGGCAGCCGCTCCACGGCCGACCAGAAGGGCCCGGTGACCGCGCGCACCTCGACGGCCCGCCGGGCGGACACCAGTGCGTCGAACCACGGCTGCCAGTCGTCGGCCGGGCGGACCGCGATCAGGTTGAGCAACAGGTCATGCAGCTCGTGCTCGTCCCGCGGCTCGGGTCGGACCTGGTCGATCACGCGATCCACGGCCGCCGGGTCCAGCGTGCCCAGCTCGTGCGGCTGGACGGGCAAGCCCCGGCGCAACGGCACCGCGCGGCTGCGGCGCTCCTCCAGGGGCGCATCGTCGAGGAAGGTAAAGGGACGACCGTTCAGGATCTCGTGCGCCAGCACGGACGGCTCCGTCGTGTCCCGCACCACGACGCTGACCCGGCCCGATTCGATGCCGCTGACCAGGTCCTTAAGCCCGTCGATGTCCATCGCATCCCGCAAGCAGTCCGCCAGAGTCTGCCGGACGAGCAGGTGGTCGGGGATCTCCAGCGGCCCCGGCGCGACGTTCTCCTGGCAGGCCGCCAGCGTCGGGAAAACCGCCGCCATCAGGTCGTCGGCCTCCATGCGCTGGATCGCCGGGGGGTTCTTCTTGCCGCCGCGCATCCGCAGCACGGTCAGCGAGGTATTCAGGTTCCACCGCCAGCGGGCCGCGAACATCGGCGAGGTGAGCACCGCCTGCCTGACCACTTCCTCGACGGTGCCGGACGCCAGGAACTTCGGTACCCGCTCGAGCGGGAAACTGTGCTGCGGGCCGAGCGACAGCAAGATCGCGTCGTCGCTGGCGGCGGCCTGCAACTCGAAATCGAAGGTGACGCAGAACCGCTTGCGCAGGGCGAGCCCGAGCGCCCTGTTGAGCCGGGCCCCGAAGGGCGCGTGCCCGACCAGCTGCATGCCGCCCGCGTCGTCGAAGAACCGCTCGAGCACGATCGTGTCCGTGGTCGGCAGCACGCCGAGCTGCGCGAGCCCGGCGGCGAGGTAAGAGGCGATGATCTGCGCGGCCGCCTCACCGATCCCGCATTCGGCCGACAGCCAGTGTGCTGCCGCGGCGGCTCCGCCGTCCGCCAGCAGCCTGGCAACCCCAGACCGGACGGCGCAGACCTCTTCCGACAGCTCTGCGGTACGGCCAGGCGCCTCGCCGAGCCAGAACGGTACTGACGGCGGCGCGCCCTGCGCGTCGACCACCCGGACGACACCCGGCTCCACCCGCCGGATACGCCACGAGGTGGTACCGAGCAGGAACACGTCCCCGGCCATGCTCTCGATCGCCCAGTCCTCGTTCACCGTGCCGACGAGGGTGTCGTCGGGCTCGGCCAGCACCCGGTAGTCGCCAAGCTCGGGAATCGCACCCCCGGACGTGAGCGCCGCCAGCCGGGCGCCACGCCTGCCACTCAGCTTCCCGTTCACCTGGTCCCGGTGCAGGTACGCAGCGCGGCGGCCGCGGCCAGTGCGGATCCCTTCCGAGACCAGCTCGGCGACCTCGGCAAGCTCATCGTCGGACACCGAACAGAACGGTGCCGCACCACGGACGAGGTAGGCGAGCTCGTCCTCTGCCCACTCCGTGGCCGCGCACTCCGCGACCATCTGCTGGGCAAGGATGTCCAGTGGGCACGCCGGGATCCGCAGCAGGTCCAGCCTGCCCGCACGGGCGCCGCGCAGCAGCGCGGCGCACTCAACCAGCTCGTCGCGAGTGGTCGGATACAGGATGCCGCGCGGCACGCCGTTCCTCGTATGGTTGGATCGGCCAACTCGCTGCAGGAACGTGGCGAAATTGCGCGGTGAGCCGATCTGGCAGACCAGCTCCACGGGTCCGACGTCGATGCCGAGCTCGAGGGACGCGGTGGCTACCAGCGCACGCAGGTCACCGCCGCGCAGCCGAGTCTCGACCCGCTGCCTGCGCTCCCTGGACAGGCTGCCGTGGTGTGCGGCAACCTGGTCGTCGCCCAGCCGTTCAGCCAGCTCGTGAGCGAGTTTTTCGGCCATCCGCCTGGTGTTGACGAACACCAGCGTGGTCCGATGCTTGGCAACGTGCCCCGCGATCAGGTCCCGGATGTCGGACATCTGCTCGGTTGTCGCGACGGCGCCGAGTTCGTCATCGGGCAGTTCGAGCGTCAGGTCCAGCTCTCGCCGGTGGCCTGAGTCGACGATCGAGCAGCGAGCCGACCCGTCCGCGTTCGAGCGGTCGGGCCCGGCGCCCACCAGCAGTCGCGCGACGGCCTCGATCGGCCGCTGGGTAGCCGACAGGCCGATCCGCTGCACTGGTCCGCCGGCCAGATGCGCCAGGCGCTCTAGCGTGAGCGCGAGATGCGAGCCGCGCTTATTGCCAGCCACCGCGTGAATCTCATCTACGATGACCGTGCTCACCGACCGCATCATCGCCCTGCTCTTCTCGGCGGTGACCAGCAGGTACAGCGACTCTGGCGTGGTGATGAGGAAGTCCGGCGGGCGCCTGAGCATCGCCGCCCGCTCCGCCGCCGCCGTGTCCCCGGTCCGCACGGCCACCCGGATGTCCGGTGCGGTGAGCCCTAGCTCCGTCGCGACGCCGGCAATCTCGGCCAGCGGCCGCTCGAGGTTCTGCCAGATGTCCACCGCAAGGGCCTTCAGCGGCGACACGTAGACGACCTGCGGCCCGCCGGCTGCGGTATCTGCCGCCCGAGCGATCCCGGCCTGGTGCGCGGCGTAGATCCGGTCGATGCACACCAGGAATGCCGCCAGCGTCTTACCCGACCCTGTCGGCGCCGCGATCAGGGTGTGTTCCGCCGCCTGGATCCGGGCCCAGCCGCCAGCCTGCGGCAGCGTCGGCCCATCGGGAAACCGGCGCTCGAACCACGCACGCACCGCCGGGTGGAATGACTCCAGCACATGGCCACAGTAACGCCGGCCACCGACAGCCGTTCCGCGCATGAACGGCGGCTCAAGGTTGGCTGCGGAATACGTGAAAGGATGCGATAGTTTCCGCTGGGGAAGTAACAGTGACCTGGCCGCTGGGGGCAGCAGCACTGCGGCTTAGCCGGGGGTTGCCCCGCCGGCTGGCAGAGCGGCCCCGCAGTAGCCCGGACGCAGGCAGGCCGGGACCCATGGCGTCACGGCCGTGATACTGGCACCGCAGCGGGCGAGCAAAAGGCCGGGTTGGGCATGGACAAGGCGATCGTGCTAGCGCTGGCTGCCAGCCTGTGCACGGCGACCTCCTCGGTGTGCCAGCGCCTCGGCGCGAAGAACGAAGAACCAGCCAACCTCGACGTCTCGCTACTCTTTCGCCTGGTGCGCAGGCCGATCTGGCTGACCGGCCTGGCCAGCATGATCCTGGGCTTCATCCTGCAGGTCACCGCGCTGCGTTTCGGGCCGCTCGCCTTGGTCCAGCCGATTCTCGCCCTCGAGTTGCTGTTCGTTTTCGGCTACATGGCACTGATCGGGTCGCGGCGGGTGCAGCGGCGCGACTGGCTGGCAGCCGTGGCCATGTCGCTCGGCCTCGGCCTGTTCCTGCTGGCCGCGCTGCCCACTGGCGGCCGGCTGCACGCACCCGCGCTGCTGTGGTGGCTGGCTGGGCTGGCCACGTTCGGCGTCGTGCTCGTCGGTCTTGCGGTTGCCTTCGGCATCGGCACTGGCAGGCAAGGTGCCAGGCCGTCCCGGCGCGCTGCCGTGCTCGGCGCCGTCACCGGCATCTCGTGGGGCTTCGTCGCGGCCGTGATCAAGGAACTCAGTTCCCACCTGAGTGGCGGGCTAGGCGCGATCTTGTCCAACTGGTCTTTCTACGTGCTGATAGGCGTCGGCGCCGCGACGCTGCTGCTGGCCTCGCACGCACTGGCGGCTGGCCCGCTAGCTGCCTCTCAGCCGGGATTCACCATCCTCGACCCGCTCTCGGCCAGCCTGCTCGGGGTGTTCCTGTTCGGCGAGCACCTCAGGTCCGCGCCGTTGTACCTAGCCGGCGAGGCGCTGGCCCTGGCGCTCATCGTCGCCGGTGTGTCCGCGCTGAGCCACAGCCACCTCATCGCTGGCGAGCCAGAGCCCGGTGTACTCGAGCAGTACGGGTTCCAGGCGGACACCGCTCCGCGCTGACGCCGTAGCTAAGGCCCACCGGCCCTACCGGCACCCGATCGGCTGCGTGCTTGCCAGCTTGACCCTGACGGACCCGGCGTCCGGGTGGTGCATATCGTCGAGTATGTCCAGGGCTTGCTGCCAGGCCGCGCGCGCGGTGGCCGGGTCTCCGTTCGCCGTGTGCGCTTCGCCGAGGCGAACC
>JASHTT010000531.1 GCA_030040415.1 Streptosporangiaceae bacterium
TCGCCGCGAGCCAGCGCGATCAGCCGGTCCAGCACGGCGCCGTTGCTCACTCGCAGCCCGTCGTGCTCGTACTCGCTAGTCACCCACGCCCGCAGGCCGCTGATCGCCTGAGCGGTCTGCAGTGACAACTCTCGTGGCACGTACATGTCATCGAAATAGATCGCCGCGCTGACCGGAGCGCTGGCGCGCGCGAGCGCGGGCTGGTCGTAGAGTGCTGGCCAGTCGTTCTTGCGCGCCAGCAGCTCGGCGGCCTCGGCGAGCGAGGTGAGCACGGGATCGTGCTCGAACATGCCCGGGTAGATCATCTCCCCGGTGAACAGGAGTGGTCCGTCACCGTCGATCGCCGTGGCGGGGTCGAACTCGCTGAACTCGGCCCTGATCCGCTGCGCCGACCAGTTCGTCGCCGCGCCTTGCGCGTAACACGCCTCGTGTAGCAGTGCGTAAAGCGGCGCGGACGCGAACGTGACCTGCTCCTGCACCCGGTGCAGGAAGTCGTCGTTCAGGTCGTTGCCGGCGAACGGGTCTTCCAGCAGGTAGTGCAGCCGGTGGCTGCCGGTGCTGGAGCCCAACTGCTGCCCGATGCTCTGGAAGCGCTCGACGGTGAGCTGCCCGCCGCCCGGCAGCATGACCGGGCCAGCAGCGAGCGTCCTCGCGATCTTCCTAGCCTGCGCCACGTCCTGCGGATATCGCTGGTAGTGCGCCAGGTTCTTGGCAGCGACCTGCCGGTAGGTCAGCCGGTAGACATCGTCCGCGGTCGCGGTCAGGCCGGGCAGGCCGCCTGCGATGAAAGCCTCGCGGACGCCGCCGGGTGCCAGCGACAGGTAGCTGACTGAGCAGAACCCACCGAAGCTCTGGCCGAGCACGCTCCACGGAGTACCGCCCGTCACCTGCTGCCTGATGAGCTCGGCATCGGCGACTATCGAGTCGGCGCGGAAGTGCGCGAGATAGGCGGCCTGGGCCGCGGCGTCGCCTCGCCTGGCGAGGGTCAGCCGGTTGGCGGGAGTCGACCTGGCCGTGCCGCGCTGGTCGAGCAGCAGCACCCGGAAGTCGCGGAGCGCCCGGTCCAGCCACGCCTCCCGGCCGACCGGCCGCTGGGCGCCGAAACCTGGCCCGCCCTGCAGGAACACCAGCCACGGCAGGTCCGCCGTCACATTGCCGGTCGCGACGACCTCCCGCGCGAAGACGTCGATCCGCTCGCCGTCCGGCCTGGAGTGATCAAGCGGCACGCTGAACGTGCGGTCGGTGAGCACGGTGCCGGGCTGCCGGAAGGAGATCATCGGGTGCAACCTTAGCCGCCGGCGCATGGCCGGGCTCTTCTCCCGGTAGCTGGTTCCGGACTGGGAACCGCGGAACCGCTGCCGGACACTACAGAACATGACGGTGCGGACCGAGCCCAGCGACGCAGCGCTGTGGCAGGCATCGCTGGCCGGAGAGCACGACGCCTTCGGCCAGATCTTCGACCGGCACGCTACCCGCGTCTACAACTACCTGCTGCGGCGGACCGCCGACTGGTCGGAGGCTGAAGACCTGACGGCTGCGGTATTCCTGCAAGCCTGGCGGCGCCGCGCTGATGTCGAACTAGACCGTGACTCGGCCTTGCCGTGGCTGCTTGGCGTAGCCAGGCTGACGCTGCGCAACGCGCAGCGCGCCACGAGGCGCTACCAGGCCACGCTGCTGCGGGCAGGCACCGCCGCGGTGGCCGGTGAAGGCGACCCGGCGGACCTGATTGCCGGCCGTATCGACGGCGACCGGCAACTCGCCGCCCTGCGTGCAGCCGTCTCCCGGCTGCCGAGCCAGCAGCGCGATGTCGTCGAGCTCTGCGTCTACGCCGGTCTCGACCAGCAGGCTGCCGCCGTCGCGCTCGGCGTGTCCATTGGCACCGTGAAGTCGCGGCTGCACAGGGCCAGGCAGCGGCTCTCCGCTGAGCTGTCACCCGAGCCCACCGCCCGCCGGGCACGACCGGGGGAGGAACTGTGAGAGTCGAAGACGACCTGAAGCGGATGCTCCCGCAGGCACCGCAAGAGCGGCCGCTGCCGCAGCGGCAGGCGCACCGGGCCAACCTGCTGACAGCCATCTCCAGCGTGCGGGATGCAGCCCCGGCCTTCAGCTGGCCCGCGCTGCGCTGGCCGACTGCAAGCCGCTGGCTGATGCCCGCGAGTGCCGCCGTTGGCGTCACCGCGATCGTGCTGACCGCGATCGCGTTGTCCGGGGCTGCGGTCCGCCAGGCCCCATCGCCCCCGTCTGGCGGGGCCGCCGGCGTACGGCATTGGTGGGTCGCGTCCAGCGGGCTTCGTGGTGTCGTCGTGCGCGCGAACTCCGGCCCGGTCACGGTCGCCGGTGCTGACGGCGGGCCGGTCGCGGTCACTGCGAGGCCGCACTTTCACGGCCGCGCCCCGGCCATCTACAAGACCGTCAGCGACGGCGTGCTGACCGTGTCGGCGCTCTGCCCAGTCACGGTCAGCCAGCGGCCGCAAGGCCAGCATTGCAGCGTAACTGTCGGCATCAGCCTGCCGCGCGGGCTACCGGTCAGGGTCAGCGCGCATCTCGGGAACGTGAGCGTCGCCGACATGACCGGGCGGGTGACTGTCACCGACGAGTTCGGCAACGTCGACCTGTCCGGCCTCGCCGGGCGGGTCGTCGTCATGGCAACCCTCGGTTCCATCCACGGTCGCGACCTCGCTTGCAGGTCCGTGATGCTGTCCGCTCAGCGAGGCTCGATCGGGATCGCGTTCGTGACCCCGCCGGAGCAGGTCGTGGCGGTCGACCAGGTCGGCTCGGTGGCCGTCAGCGTGCCGCCCGGCACGTCTTACCGCGTGCAGGCGGGCTCGCTGCGCGGCAAGGTGACGGTAACCGTGCTGCGGTCGGCGCGCTCCGCGCGCTTGATCAGGGCGTTCTCGCCGCTCGGCAACGTGCTGGTGACCGGGTAGCGCAGCGCGTAATTAGCTTCGCTACGCTGCTGTTCGTGCCCCCCGCCGATGCCGCGCAGGCGCTCGCGCCGTTACCTGCCGGATACCGCGACCTCTACGAGCGGGTCCGGCGAGCCGCCGAGGCGGACGATCGCGTCAGGGCCATGTGGCTGAGCGGTTCGCTCGCCCGCGGAGTCGCGGACGCCGGGTCGGACCTGGACGTGATACTCGCTGTGGCAGCCGAGAAGTTCGAGGAGTTCGCGGCGGGGTGGCGGGAATGGCTCGCCGGCGTCACGCCGGTCGTGCTGGCGCGGGAACTGGCGCGGCGGCCCGGTAGCTGGTACAGCCTCACCCCGGACTGCCTGCGGCTCGACGTGGTGACCGAGCAAGCAGGCTCGGTTCCGCTGCCAGCGCTCAGGACCCGGCTGCTCGTACTGGACAAGGACGGGGACGCCGACATCGCCGGGACTGCTGACGGGGCAGCGGCCGGCCCAGACGGGGCGCGGCTGACCGCGATCACCGAGGAGTTCCTTCGCCAGCAAGCCATCTTCCCGGCAGCGGTCGTGGCGCGCGGCGACTGGCTGCTCGGCGTGTCCGGCGTGCAGAACGCGCAGCTCATGCTGTACGAGCTATTCGTGGAGGCTAACCAGCCGCTGCCGCCGATGGGAGTCAAGTGGTGGTCAGCCAGGCTGACCGCCGAGCAGCTGCAGGTCTGCCAGTCGCTGCCGAACCCGGCGGCCGAGCCAGATAGCGTGCTGGCCGCGATGCGCGCGACCGCGGGCGCGTTCCGCCGGGCGGCCAGGCAAGCGCTCGCCAGCAACGGCGTGCCGTGGCCACGTGATCTGGACGACGCCGTGCTCCGTTACCAGCAGGCCGAGCTCGGCTGGCCGTCGGCGGCCGCCGGCTAGATTCGGCAGCGTGCCGCTGCGCCAGCTCGTCTACCGGATCTACGAGCGGCGACTCCGCAGGCAGCTGGCGGGCAGGCCGCTGCCGCAGCACATAGGGCTGATCATCGACGGCAACCGCCGGTGGGCGAGGCAGGCCGGGCTGGCCAGTCCGAGCGAAGGGCACCGGCACGGCGCTGAGCACATCTGGGACGCGTTGTCCTGGTGCCGCGCCGCTGGCATCAGGCACGTCACGGTGTTCCTGTGCTCGGCGGAGAACCTCGCGCGCCGCGACCAGGCGGAGGTCGCGGCGCTCATGCAGATCATCGAGCAGACCTTGGCGAACCGGATCGCGGACAGCAAGCCGACCTGGCGAGTGCATGTCGCGGGCTTGCTCGACGTTCTCCCGGACACCACCGCCTGGTCCCTGAAGCGGGCCGTGGAAGCAACCAGGGACTGCCGGACCGGCGCGCACCTCACGCTCTGCATCGGGTACGGCGGGCGGCAGGAGATCGTCGAGGCGGTGCGGGCCATGCTCGAGGAGAGGGCAGCCAACGGCGTCAGTCTCCCCGAACTAGCCGCGACGCTGACGGAGGCGGACATCGCCCGCCAGCTGGCCGCCGACGGCCAGCCCGAGCCTGACCTGATCATCCGCACCAGCGGCGAGCAGCGGATGTCCAACTTCCTGCTCTGGCAGGGAACGGGCGCCTACCTGCACTTCTGCGACTGCTACTGGCCAGCCTTCCGCGAGGTCGACTTCCTGCGTGCATTGCGGGACTTCGCTGCCCGGACCCGCGCCACGGCCGGCTGACCGTGCGCGTCGCGGTGTTCCTCGGCAGCTCCGTGGGCAGCAGGCCCGAGTACGCTGCGGCGGCGGCCGGGCTCGGGAAATGCCTCGCTGAGGCGGGTACCGGCCTTGTTTACGGCGGTGCCAGTGTCGGCCTGATGGGCGTGCTCGCCGACGCTGCCCTGGCGGCAGGCGGCGAGGTCATCGGCGTCATTCCCGAGCACGTATTTTCCGCCGAGCTGGCGCATCAGGGACTGACCAGGCTCGAGGTGGTCGCGTCGATGCACGAGCGCAAGGCCCGGATGGCGGAGTTGGCCGACGCCTTCGCCGCCCTGCCGGGCGGGCTCGGCACGCTGGACGAGCTGTTCGAAATCCTGACCTGGCGGCAGATCGGCCTGCACGCCAAGCCGATCGTGCTCGTAGACGTGAACGGGTTCTGGGACCGGCTCGCTGAGCTCGTCGATGCGCTGGCCGACGAGGGGTTCGTAGCTGAGTCGAGCCGGGGCTGCCTGCTGCGGGCGCGCGATCCGGGCGAACTGCTCAGCCTGTTGCGGGTGCGCTAGGGCTCGCAGGGCCAGGGCATCGGGCGCCCGCAGCAAGTGCGATGTGCGGAGCGCGCCGGTAGGCTGAAGTGGTCTGGCGGGGGTACCGGAGGAGTGACGAGCATGCTCGACAGGTCGTTGCTTGTGAGGTCGCGGGTCTTAGGTCGCCAGGCTGGCAGGCTGGCGTGCACGGTCCTTGCTGTCCCTGTTGTGCTGATTCCGACGCTGGCCGTCGCGAGTGCCCGGGCGGAGCCCGCCAGCCGGAGCGCTCACCCTGCGCCCGCGTGGATCATGTCGCACATTCGCGACGCCCAGCCCTGGGCGCGGGTAGTCCGCAACACACTCGCCGACTGGTACGCGTCGCCCGCCGGCACGGAGGTAGTCGTCGGCCTGACACGGATCAGCGCCGCGGCGCGCTCGGCTGCTCGGCTGGCATTCGGCGGAGGTGTCGAACTTGTCGTGGCGCCGATGCCGCAGTCGGCGGTCGGCACCGCCACGGTGTCGGGCGTCTCACCGAGCACCTGGCGGCCGGCCATGCCTCGGTCCAGGACGGGATCTCGGCGCGCCGACTCGCAGCCGTTCTACGGCGGGGACGAGATCGTCAGTTACCACGAGACGTCGCCCGGCAAGTACAGCGTCCTGTATTGCACTTCGGCCTTCGACGGCACCGACACTGCGCACAGTTGGAACGTCATCACCACGGCCGGGCACTGCGACGCGACCCGCAACTATCGCACCTGGTACAGCGGATACATAGCCGACGGCAGGCTCTACGTCGGCGACGAGGTGGGCAGCGTCGATGCGCTGGTCTTCAGCAACGATCGCGCGGACGCGATGACGCTCACCAGGAAGGCCAGTTCGGGGACGTACTCGCCGCACGTGTTCGTCGGCCCGATCACGTCCGCCACGAATCTGCCGGTGACAGGGAGCGCCGCGTTGTCGCGCCGCTCCCTGGGTGAGCGGATATGTACCGACGGCGCAATCGCAGGCGCCGAGATCTGCGGACCCAAGATCATCGAGGTTGACCTGTGCGCGCGGGTCGTCGACAAGGCGACCAGCGTGTCCGCTTACGTATGCCACCTGGCCGTCGCACAGTACAGCAGGCCGTTCTGCCTGCCGGGCAACAGCGGCGGTCCGGTGTTCCTTGACGGCGGCCATGCGCACGCCGCGGTGGCGGTCGGCACGATCGAGGGTTACGGGTCGAAGGGCAAGGCGTACTACTGCTACGTCAACCAGCTGCCGAACGCGCTCGCGGCGGTGCACTCCAAGCTCAGCACGACCTAGCCGGGCGGCTTCGGGCAGCGAACGCTACCCAGCACGAGGCCAGATCCTGGCCAGCAGCCCGCGGGCCATCAGTCGCGCCTGGGCGCCGGCGCCAGGCTGGTTGTAGAGGATGAAGTCGTCGAAGGTGTGCACTCCGCGCCGTCCGGCAACCTCGGCCGCCGCATCGCGGACGGCCGTCAGCTGCGCCATGGTCATCGGCAGCGGGCGCTCGCCCGGCTGATAGATCGCACCGAGCGGGAAGTCACGGCCTGGCCTGCTGGTCATCTCGATGTGGCAGCCGATGACGTGCGTGACGCGCCGTGCCCGGGCGAACTCGACCAGCCGGTTCATGCTGGCCAGGTACTCGGGAAAGTCGAAGGCGTAAAGCCGGCCGGGAATAACGGTGTCGCCCGTTAGCAGGAACCCGCTCCACGGGTCGTAGGTGCTGATGGCCGCCCGGTGGTGCCCAGGGCTGCCGGTGATCTCCAGTACCCGGCCGCCGAGGTCGAGGGTAACGACCTCGTCCGGCCAGCGCGCGAAGCCGAGAAACTGCTGCACCGCTTCGGGTTCACGGGCTACGACCGTCGTGCCTGGCCGGCCGGCGAACTGGCCGTCGCCCGCCCGGTGGTCGCTGTGACCGTGGGTATGCGCCACGAGCAGCTCATAGTGCTCTCGCGGGTTGGCGGCCAGCCATCGCTCGATGAGCTCGTCCACGGTCGCGCGCAGCGGGAACTTCGCCGGATCAGCTGTAGCGCCCGTATCCAGCAGGAGCGCCCGCTCGTTGCCGAACAGCAGGAACATGAACGGCGCCTCGACGTGCACGGCCTTGCTCTGCCGCATGATGATTGTGTGCTCGTCGAAGTGATGTACCTGGATCGGCGGGTCCTCGCACCGCCGCCTGGGTCGGGCGCCGTGAATCCACGCCACGTCCAGCGAGCCTGCGGCCGGAGCGGCCGTCACGAAGTCGATCACGTCCGCGTCCTGAGTGTCAGTCATCTGGCTCACTCTCGCTCTGGGTGATGGTGACCGGAGTAAGCGCCATGAAGCACCGGACCAGTTGCTGGCAGGGCTGAAGGTCAGCTCCGGCCGCTCGAGTCCGGGCGATGTATGGCGCAAGCAGCCCGATCCACTTTTGCCTGATCTCGGCGGCATCCTCGGGGGAGAGCGCGGCCATCCCGGCCATGACGGTCGCCTTGTGCAGCCACTGCGGGTCTGGGCCCCCTGGTCGCTGCCGGTAGTCGAGGATTGCCTGCATCTCCTGCTCGATCGCGACCCGCCCCAGGCGGCGGCTGACGGCGGTCTCGGTATCGTCAGCGATCCGCACGGTGACGCTAGCGTCGGGGAGCTGCCAGCGCCGCTCGCGGCGGTCACCGCCCGGTCCCGCATCCTCGACCAGCCCGTACTTTGCAAGCTGGCGCAGGTGGAACGAGCAGCTGGCCTGTGACACCCCGAGCACGCGCCCGCACTGCGCGGCCGTGGCCTGGCCGACGGTACCCAGCACCTTCAGCAGGTCAAGGCGCAGGGGATGGGCCAGCGCACGGATAGCGGTCGGATCGCTAATCTGCATATGCCAAAGATTACTTTGACATCTCCGCAGATGTCAAAGTCTTCTTTGGCGGTCACGCGACCTCGGTACGGCTAGTCCACTTTCGGAAGCCGCCTGAGGATCTGCTGCACCGCCACCTTCAGTTCAGCCATGTCGGCCTTCAGCACGGCCACGTCGGCCTTCAGCACGGCCATGTCGGCCTTCAGCACGGCCACGTCATCGGTCAGCTGGTCGAGCT
>JASHTT010000532.1 GCA_030040415.1 Streptosporangiaceae bacterium
CCCGCAAGTACTTGTACCACTCCTTCGTCGAGTCCCCCGACATGAAGAACGTCTACGACGGCACGGTGACGCTGGACCGCGACGGTCGAGCGAGGGTGGAACTGCCGGACTGGTTCGAGGCACTCAACCGGGACTACCGGTACCAGCTCACAGCGATCGGCGGCCCCGCCCCGGGCCTGCACATCGCCGCGAAGGTCGGCGGCGGCGCATTCGCGATCGCCGGCGGCGCGAGCGGGCAGGAAGTGTCGTGGCAGGTCACCGGCATCCGCCAGGACGCGTGGGCCAACGCGAACCGCATCCCGGTCGAGGAGGGCAAGCCGGCTGAAGACCAGGGACGCTACCTGCACCCCGAACTCTACGACGGGGAGGTGATTACCAGCATCGCCCGCGCCCAAGCCCAACGGCACCGCGGCGCCCGCACCGCCAGGCCGGGGGCCTGACAGCAGCTTCCGAGACGTTCCCGCGTCTTGCGCCCGCAGTAGTCACGGGATCGTCTCGGCGGATCAGCTGGGCCCTGTCGCTATCAGGCCCTCGAGGGTTCCGGAGTCGTCGTAGTTGCCGACGGCGACGCAGACGGTTACCGACGCGCAGGCCATTGCATCGAATCCAGGGACTTCGCCGTCGGCGCTGGCGGGCAGTGACAGCTCGGCAGCGCTCCACATCGGGCCGCCGCCGGTCACTATTACCGGATCGGCGTCGTCGGTGAACTGACTGGCTATGGCGCAGGACCGTGCCGACGGGCACGCTAGCGCTGCCATCAATGCGCCGGAGGCGAGCGGAGGGAGTGTCACGGCCTTCCAGGTAGTCCCCAGCCCTTCCAATACCTGGCCGGTCCCGCCGAAGACGCACGAGGATGCCGAGGGGCACGCTGCCGAATAGAGCAAGCCGCCGTTGATCTTGGTATCGGTCCAGGTCGTCCCCGAGCCGGAGAGCATCACGCCGTACCCGCTAACGGCGGTGGCCAGGGCATAGTGTGCCGAGACCATGCAAGCCGATGCGGTGGCGCATGCCAGCACGGCGGAATCCATGGTGTCCTGGCTAGGCGTGGTGCCGGCCGGCCACGGCGCGTCGGTTGCAGTCCATGCTCCGGCGGACCAGGTCAGCAGCAGGACTCCCGCGCCGTTCGTGCAGAAGATGCAGCCAAAGGATCCGACGGCTGTGCAGGACGAGGCGGACGAGCAAACGACTGGTCCGACGCTCTCAGTCGTGCCTGGTGCGGCCGTCGGTGTCCACGAAGACCCTGACCAGTTCAGTAGCAGCCCGCCCCCAGCACTTTCCCCTGCGCTGGTGTCGTACTGGCCATAACTGCCGGTCGCGACGCAGGAGGACGGCGACGGGCACGCGACGGACGTGAGCGTTCCGCCGGTCACTTCGTAGCCCGGATCAGGGGGTGGCAGGGGCGCCTGCGCAGCAGTCCATTTCGTCCCTGACCAGGTGAGCAGAAGTCCCTGAGAGTTGCCGGCGGAGTCGGTATAGGTGCCGACCGCGACGCACCACGACGGCGACGAGCACGCGACGGAATTAAGGTTCACATTTGGCGTGCTATTGCTGTCGGCGGGCGTCGGGGCTGTTTCAGCCTTCCACGATGTCCCTGTCATCGTCAGCAGCAGGCCGGGAGTGCCGCCGGAGGATTCGGTGTAGTAGCCGACCGCGACGCACCTTGTACTCGATGGGCATGCGACGCCATTGAGCTGAACGTTACCGACGCTGCCCGGAGGAGACGGGGCCTCGGCCGAAGTCCAGCGGTTGCTGGCCAATCTGGCCACGACCAGGTTCGCGACCCAGGTCGCGCCCTGGGTGAGAGCGTTGTTATGGGAGGAGGCCTTGCAGCCCTTGTGAAGCGCTGCATACGACTCGTGAACACAGGTGCCTGTGCCCTTGAGGATCGTATGGGCGAGAGTCCAGAGGTTGAAGTCGCAGACGATGTCCCCGGCGTTGCAGATGTTCGCGGTCGTGGCAGGGTCCAGCACGTCGCGGTCGCTGTTCAATTTGAGATAAGTTCGGATGCCCTGCGCGCTGCTCTTAGAGGTGCCGAATTGCTTCCCGGCAGTGTCCTTGACCCGGTCGCCGTCGCCGAGCAGCAGCGTCCCGGCGATCTGGTCGAGCACGCCGGTGTCGTGGCTGGCGGCGAGCCGCAGCTCGGCCTGGTGCATCGCCATCGCGCCCTGGGAATATCCGGCCAGGATGAGCAGCGCGCGCGGGCATTGCGCATGCAGGAACTTGGCCTCGCTCACTGCGTTCGCGATGCCCACGCTCAGGCTGCCCAGGTACTTCTTCACGTTGTGGTCGTAGTAGTAAGCGGCAGCCGCACCCGTCAAGATCGGTGGGATCTCCAGCAGCCCCGACAGCGCGTTTGCTAGTTCGGCCGATGTTGGCACCAGGTCGGTGACGCTGTCGGCCGGGTAGATGTCGGCGAGCGTCTTAAACGTGATGCGATCGGCCGTGAGGATGCTCTGGATAACCTTCGCCATCTTGTCGACTTCAGGTCCCATCCCCTGGTACGTCGAGGTGCCTTTCTCTCCAGAGCCGCGGGCACCCAGGAAGTAGACATCCGGGCAGGTAACGGCGGGGCTTGAGGTCAATAGCGCTGCCACGGCGCGCCTGGCCGCAGCGCCGTGTGGAGCTAAGACCGGGAGCGACGTCGGCGGCCGTGCCGGCGCCGCGTAAGCCGGGCGCGGCTGGAACACGGCGGCGAGCAACCCGGCCGCCAGCATCACGGCGATTAGGACGGCGGGCGCAATCCGCAGCCGACCGTTTGCGAAGTGATGAATGGAATCGTTCATGACCACCCGCATTCGTCCGGGAAACCGGCGCCGGGGACGTTCTCGGGCTTCTTCCGAGTTCGCCACCGGCAGGTCAGTTCGGCATGTTCAGTGCGCGAACGTTCTGATCAGCGGGTTGAAATGACGATACAGTTCGCAGGCCGTCCAAACGCGACGAGTTAGGAGACATCTCGGTCTCCCTAACTGCACCATTGCGAGGATCACACATGAGCCCGCGGCCAGCCGCCTCACGGCATGACGCCACGGCGCTGAGGTTCCTGCAGGCCGCCGCCGAGCTCATCGACGCCTACCTCGACGACCAGCCGGTCGCCGCCCGCCCGCCTCGGCTGCGGTCGATCCGCTTTCCCGCCGCCCTGGACTGGCTGCGAACTGAGGACGTCATCCGGCTGGCGGCCGCCCACGACGCCGGCGGTGCCAGTAGGAAGGCGTTCTTCAACCGCTGGCCAGCCCGCGAGGACTTCCTGCCGGACGCCCTCGTGTACGCCCTGGTCTATGCAGAAGTACCTGAGGATCCCAAGGAACAAGCCAGGCAGATGCCACGGGATGCCGCCGGCGCCGCATCGTTCTCCGAGGCCGTGCTCCGCATCTCTGATGACCTGCTGGAGTCCCTGCAGCGCCACCCCCGCAGCTACCTGACCCTGAACATCGGCCCGTTGCTGCCCCAGCATCCCTCGCTATGGAACGCGCTGCTGCCAGCCATGCGCCAAGGCACCCAGGTCTGGGCGGAGGGCTACGCCACACTGCTCAGCGACCTCGGCCTGACCCTCCGGCCCGGATGGACACCACAGCGCCTCGCCCTGGCACT
>JASHTT010000533.1 GCA_030040415.1 Streptosporangiaceae bacterium
CGCACCATGCCGGGCTCCGGGGGCAACCCCCGAGTGTCCGGCCGGGGCGGTGCTTCCCCACACCGCGCCCGGCCGGATCGCAACCGAGGGGGCCCGGCTGCAAACTCGCACAGCATCATTCGAACACACATTCGTTGGGCTGTCCAACCCTTTGCATCTGCGTTCGAAGCTATACCGGGGGTCTGACACTCAATGTCAGCGCTCGAGTCGCGGCCGCCGACCGGGCCGAGCGCAAAGCCGCTGCCGGTGGCTCCCCCAAGGAGCCGGCAACGCGCACAGAGCCGGGCGCCTCTGCGGGCGTCACCGCGGAGAGCGCACGGCTGGCGTCACGGCGAAGGGCGCACGGCTGGCGTCACGGCAAAGTGCGTACGGCGGGCGATACGGCGAAGGGCGTTACGGCGCATTGGCGTTACGGCGAAGGGCGTCACGGCGCCCTGGCCTTAGGGCGATCGGCGTTACGGAGAACGTCCCGGCCACCGTGCCATCCCGAACTACGCTGAGCCGATGCAGACAACAGCGACCGTCGCCGAGCTCACCAACCGCGACTTCCGCGCTGCACTCGACTCGCTGCTCGGCATCTATGCCGCGGCGATGGGCGCAGAGCCAGAGGAACTAGCGGCCCGACGGTCGATCATGGAGCGGCACGCCGCGAACCCGGGGTTCCGCGCGATCGCGGCCACCGACACGCAGCAGCGCATCGTCGGGTTCTGTTACGGCTTCCACGGGAGCCCCGGCCAGTGGTGGCACGACGTCGTCTGGTCGGCGGTCGCTGACCGCGGCGGTCCGTCCGCCACCGCTGCCTGGCTGTCGGACACCATGGAGATCGCGGAGGTGCACGTGCACCCCGACCACCAGGCCCGGGGTATCGGGCGGCGGATGATGCTGCTGCTGACCGCAGGCCGCCCCGAGCATACGGCGGTCCTGTCCACCAGGGACTCCCGGTCTCCCGCCCGCCACCTGTACCGGACACTCGGCTTCGTGGATCTGCTGACCGCGTTCCGGTTCCCGGGCGGCGGTCCCCTCTACGCGGTGATGGGCGCTCCGCTGCCGCTTCCGCCCGACGCCAAGCCGAGCACCTGATAGATCTCCCTGGTGGCCCGCGACCCGTTCAGCGTGTAGAAGTGCAGGCCGGGAACGCCCTCGGCGAGCAGCCTCTCGCACATGGCCGCGGCGTACTCAACCCCGATCTTGCGCACCGCGGTCTTGTCGTCCGCGTGCTCGTGCAGCTCGTCCGCTAGAGCCGCAGGGAACCGGGCGCCGGACAGCAGCACCGCCCGGTCGATCATGGGCACGCTGATGATCGGCATGATTCCCGCGATGATCGGCACCTCACAGCCGCGGGCGGCCACGTCGTCCCGCAGCCGAAGGTAGTCATCGGGATAGAAGAACATCTGCGTGATCGCGAAGTCGGCGCCCGCCCGGCACTTCCGGACGAAGAACTCGACGTCCGACTCCCGGCTTAGCGACCTCGGGTGGCCCTCGGGGAACGCGGCCACGCCGACGCAGAAGTCGCCGGCCGACCGCACGAGCCTGACCAGCTCTTCGGCATAGCGCAGGCCATCCGGATGCGGCCGCCAGTCTGCGGTCGGGTCACCGGGCGGATCGCCCCGCAGGGCGAGCACGTTGCGCACGCCGACGGCCGCATAGGAGCCGATGACGTGCCGCAACTCTGCCACCGAGTGGTCCACCGCGGCCAGGTGCCCGACCGGCGTCAGCGTCGTCTCCGCCGCGATCCTGCCCGTGATCCGCACCGTGCGGTCGCGGGTGGACCCGCCAGCGCCGTACGTCACCGAAACGAACGTCGGCCGCAACGGCTCGAGCTGGCGGACTGCGAGCCACAGCCGCTGCTCTTCCGCCTCCGTCTTCGGCGGCATGAACTCGAAGGAGAAAGACTGGCGGCCAGCCGCCAGGAGATCGCGGATGGCCGTCGCGGCTCGAGACACCATGATCCCCAGGGTAACGGCAGGTGGCCTGTTCAGCAGAGTCCCTTGGGACGAACGACTAGCCGGACTGCCGTCGCGCTGGCCGGCCCGGCCAGGGCTAGTCTCCCAGCATGGCCACCGACGCGGCCGCTCTCAGCCGGATCCGCCAGGGCGTGAGCAGCGCGCTCGAGGAGTTCGTCGGCCGGCAGCACGACGTGCTCGCCGCCATCGGCGACGACATGCTCCCGTGGCTGCGCACCGTCAGCGAGCTGCTGAGCGGCGGGAAGCGGCTGCGGCCCGCCTTCTGCTACTGGGGCTGGCGGGCAGCAGGCGGCGTCGACTGCGCCGAGATCCTGACTGCCGCCGCCGCACTGGAGCTCCTGCACGCCAGCGCCCTGGTGCACGACGACCTGATGGACGCCAGCGACACCCGGCGCGGCCACCCAGCGGTGCACAGGCAGTTCGCCTCCTGGCACGCGGTCACCGGCTATGGCGGCAGCGCAGACCAGTTCGGCGCCGCTGCGGCCATCCTCATCGGGGACGTGATGCTGGCCTGGACGGACGAGATGTACCACCGGAGCGGGCTGCCATCGGGAGCGCTGCGCCGCGGCCAGCCCGTTTTGGACTCGATGCGCACCGAGGTCATCAGCGGCCAGTACCTCGACCTGGTCAACCAGGCGGCTGGGCATGACTCGGTGGCCAGCGCGATGCGGGTCGTGACTTACAAGACCGCGAAGTACACGATCGAGCGGCCGCTGCACCTCGGCGCCGCGATGGCGGGCTCGCCGTCGGCTACCAGGCGGGCGTTCACCGGCTACGGCATCCCGCTCGGCATCGCGTTCCAGTTGCGCGACGACGTCCTGGGCGTGTTCGGCGACCCCGCGCAGACCGGCAAGCCGGTGAGCGGCGACGTGCGGGAGGGCAAGCGGACAGTGCTCATGGCCCTCGCCCGGGAACGGGCCGGGGCCGCGGAGGCCCGTCTGCTCGACAATGCCCTCGGCGACCGCTCCCTCACCGAGTCGGCTGCCGCCCAGGTACGGGCTGTGATCGCCGGCTCCGGCGCTCTCGCCGAGTGCGAAGCCCTGATCGCCGCGAACGCGAAGGAAGCGGTCGCGGCCTTGGACGGTGCCCCGATCACCCACGAGGCCAGGTCCGCCCTCGTGGAACTCGCAGTCGTGGCGACCGACCGCCAGGGCTGAGCACCCGCGTGCGGGGTTAGCTGGCCGCCAGGCGCATCGTCACGGCATAAGGGAACGGGCTAGTGCGGGCGGCTGTCACCGCAACCGCGCGGCCAGCCGGGCGGCGGCAGATCCGGGATCAGCGGCCTCCGTGATCGCGCGGACGACCACGATCCGGGTGGCGCCCGCCGCCAGCACCTGGGCGAGGTTGCCCTCGTCGATGCCGCCGATGGCGAACCAGGGCCGTCGCGACGGGAGGCTGGCCGCGAAGGAAACCAGGCCGAGGCCCGGCGCCGGCCTGCCAGGCTTAGTCGGCGTCGGCCACACCGGCCCCGCGCAGAAGTAGTCGGCGGCCGGCTCGCGGCTGGCCGCCAGCGACTGCTCGGGCGAGTGCGAGGACAGCCCGATCAGCGGCCCTGACCCGACCAGCTCCCTGGCGACCTGAACTGGCAGGTCGTCCTGGCCGAGGTGAAGCACGTCCGCGCCTGCCGCGTAGGCCACATCGGCCCTGTCGTTGACCGCGAGCAGCTTGCCGTGAGCGGCGCACGCCTGCCTGAACATCTCCAGGTAGCGCAGCTCCTGGCCAGCTTCCAGGCCCTTCTGCCGCAGCTGGACTATGTCCACGCCCGAGCTGAGTACCTGGTCCAAGAACCCCGGCAGGTCGCCCTGCCGTTCCCGTGCGTCGGTGCACAGGTAGAGGCGGGCACCGTCAAGCCTGGCGCGCAGCTCCCCGTGGTCAGAAGGCAAGCGCTTGCGCCCGCCTGTTTACCTCGGTGCGGCGATGCTCGGCCAGGGCCTGCACGGGCGTGCCAGGCAGCGAGTCGTCGGAGGTGAACAGCCAGTTCAGCGCGTCACGCTCGGTGAAGCCGCAGTCGAAGAGCAGGGTCAGCGTGCCGCCGAGACCGTGCAGGACCTGGTCGCCGTCAAGGAAGGCGGCCGGGACGGCGAATTCGCCGGTCGGCCGCTGCACGGCGAGGAGCTTGCGATCTCGGAGCAATTGCTTGACGCGGCTGACCTGCAAGCCGAGCCGGCCGGCGACATCAGGAACACTCAGCCAATCACCGACGATTGCGTCGGTCGGGGGGTCGATCTGTACCACGTCAGGAGCTTCCCACATCAAGGTGTCGGCAAAACCTGCCGCATGCCATCTCATTTCCGGCATGACAACGAAACATGGAAGCGAAACTAAGCCGTGCAGTCACGGATTGCAACCGCTGGATCGGCCAGCTTGGCCGGATCGACCAAACGCCCATCTTCGATGAGCCGCCTGGCCTGCATCAGGTCGCGCGGCAGCCCTACGGTGAGCATCGCGGCCAGCCGGCCGCCGGCTACCCAGCAGGCACCCCAACGGCCCGCCGCATCGTCGGGATCGCCACGAAGCACTAGCGCGTCGGCGCCGTCGTGCCAGCCCACGTACTGCACCATCCGGCCGAATTGCTCGGACCAGAAGTAGGGCACGGGGTCATAGCGGGAAGTTCCGCCGAGCAGGTTCGCGGCCGCCGTCTCCGGCGCGTGCAGTGCGACGTCCCAGTGCTCGAACCGCAGCCGGCGGCCGTACCTGGCAGACCAGAACGATGCGCAGTCCCCCGTGGCAAACACGCCATTCATGCTGGTACGCAGCTGGCCGTCGACGGCGACGCCGTTGTCAAGCTCGACTCCCGAGCCCTGCAGCCAGTCCACGGCGGGGCGCACGCCGACAGCGGTGACGACGACGTCGGCGGGCAGCAGTTCACCCCCGGCGAGCCAGAGGCCGGCTGGCTCGACCGAGGTGACCGAGTCGCCGAGACGCAGCTCGACCCCGGCCTGCTCGTACCAGGGCACGGTGAAGGCACCAACCTCCGTCCCGACGGCGGCCGCGAGCGGAACCTTCGCTGCCTCCACCACGGTGACCGAGCAGCCGTGGCTGACCGCGGCAGTGGCCAGTTCGGCACCAATCCAGCCAGCTCCCACGATCGCCAGCCTCGTGCCACGCTGGAGCAAGGCCCGCAGCTCGAGAGCGTCGTCGGCGGTGCGCAGCACGCGCTGCGGGCCAGGGCCCGGCAGCCGCACCGGCATCGCGCCGGTGGCCAGCACCAGTGCGTCGTAGCGGTACTCGCCGCGGTCTGTCGCCAGGCTGCCCGCCGACAGGCCGACAGCGGTCTCGCCAAGGCGCACGTCGGCGCCGAGCGAGGCCAGATCGGGGCGCAGCGTAGTGTCGTCGAGCTGGCCGGTCATCAGCTTCTTGGACAGCGGCGGCCGGTCGTAGGGTGGCCTGCGCTCCGCGCCGATCAAAGTCACCGATCCGTCGTAGCCCCTGGACCGCAGCTCCTCCACGGTGCGCAGCCCGGCCAGCCCGGCACCGACCACTATGACCCTGGCGGGGCCGGTCATGCTCGCATCGTCCTCCGTCCGGCTGAAGGGCCAGGTGACACGGCCTAAACTAGTCGCATCGCGCGGGAGTCCGGTGAGACCGGACTGAGAGGGCAGCTAGCGAGCCGCCGACCGCAGGAACCTGATCCGGGTCATGCCGGCGAAGGGAGGCGAAGTGGGCGGTGAA
>JASHTT010000534.1 GCA_030040415.1 Streptosporangiaceae bacterium
TCGCCCATCGCCAGCGCGTGGGATAGCGCCGAGCGGCCGCGGGACAGCCAGGCCTTCACGCTGCCGACCGGGCAGCGCATCTCCGCGGCTATCTGGCCGACAGGCAAGTCCGCCAGATAATGCAGCACGAGCACGACGCGCTGCCGCTCAGGCAGTGTCTTGAGCGCGGCCACCAGCGCGACGGTGTCCGGGCTCAGCTCCGGCACGGTCCCCGCAACAAGCTGCCATGCCGCCACCCTTGCGGTCCGGTCGCGGCGGAACCTGCTAGTCGCCAGGTTGGTCACCACTCGCCTGACCCACGCCTCGGGCAGATCGCAGCCGCGCACGGAGTCCCAGCGCTGCCACGCTCTGGCGAAAGCCTCCTGGGTGATGTCCTGCGCGTCGCTGAGGTTGCCGGTCAGCGCGTAGGCGTACCGGACTATCCGCTTGGCCGTCGCGCCGTAGAACTGCTCGAACTCGACGCCGCCGTCTCGGGTCACCGGCCGCTCCTGCCCGACTGTCACTCTGGCGAGGACTGTCACACGGGATAGACGCCCTGGGCGCCGCGCCGGTTACAGATCAGCGTCAGGCTCTGCTCAGCGTCGCCAGGCACTCGACGTGATGCGTCATCGGGAACGCGTCGAAGCCGCGAACGTCGTCGAGCCGCCAGCCGCCGTCCAGCAGCAGCCGCAGGTCCCTGGCCAGCGTCGCCGGGTCGCAGGACACGTAGGCGATCCGCCGCAGAGCCCCGCCGCACAGCGCGTCGACGACGGCCCGGGCCGCTCCGGTGCGCGGCGGGTCGAGCACCGCCACCGAGGCGCCGCGCATGTCGCTCGCCCGCAGCCCCGTTTCTGGCAGCCCCGTCTCTGGCAGCCCCGTCTCCTGCAGCACCGTCTTTCGCAGCACCGCGGCCACATCGCCGCGCAGCACCCGGACCCAGTTCCAGTCCCGCAGGTTGTGCCGTGCGTCCCGGACCGCGGCCGCGTCCTGCTCGATGGCGACGACCGAGCCCTTCGGACCGACAGCCTCGGCCAGCACGCCGGCGAACAGGCCAGCCCCGCTGTAGAGGTCCAGGCAGCTCTCGCCGGGCTGCGGGTCCAGCGCGGCCAGCACGGCCGCGGCCAGGGTGTCGGCCGCACCAGGATGGACCTGCCAGAAGCCGCCGAGGCTCACCCGCCAGTCGCGGCCTGCCGCGTGCTGCGTCAGGTACCCGCGGCCGCGCACCGACCTGCGGGCCCCGGACCGCCCGATGACCTGGACCGACTCGGCGTCGACAGTTGCCAAGTCACCGGCCCCGGCCGCGCCGGGGCCGGTGACGACCAAGCCACGTTCCCCACTAAGCGGAGCCACGCTGACCTGCACGGTCCGCGCCGAGCGCCAGCGCCGGCCGGTCACCTCAGCGTCCGTGATCAGCGGATGGGCGATCGCGCACCGGTCGATCTCGACGATCTCGTGCGACCGGTGCCTGTGCAGCCCGGCCAGGCCGGCCGCATCGACGGCAAACGTCACCACGGTCCGCCAGCGGAGGCCATCCTGATCTCCGTCGACCGGCTGCACTTCGACCTGGCGATCGATGCGGCCGATGCGCGCGAGCTGCTGCCGGATGACCTCTGCCTTGAGTGCCCGCTGTGCCGCCAGGCTGGCGTGCTGCCAGTCGCAGCCACCGCAGCCGCCGGGCGCCGCAAACCGGCAAGGCGCGGCCACGCGGTCGGCCGATGCGCGCACCACCTCGACCGCGTCCGCCCTGGCAAACCGAGTCGTGGCCTGCGTGACCACGGCGCGGACCAGCTCTCCTGGCAGGGCGTGCCGGACGAATACCACCCAGCCCGTATCATCCTGCCTGGTGACGCACCACCCTCCGTGCACGACCTCGCCGACGGCCAGTTCGAGCACGTCCCCGACCCTGGGAACGGAGGCAGCCGCTGTGGTCATGTGGTCCATCGTGCCCTGGCCGGTGGCCGCACCCGACGACAGGGACTACCGTGGCTGCGGCACCCCGCTCATGCTGGAAGGAACCACGTGCACATCGTGATACTGGGATGCGGGCGGGTCGGATCGCTGATCGCGCACATCCTCGAGGATCAGGGCCACTCCGTAGCGGTGATCGACCAGGACCCGGAAGCCTTCAGGAAGCTGCGCTCAGGCTTCAAGGGGATCAAGGTCACCGGCATCGGCTTCGACCGCGACGTGCTGACCGAGGCGGGCATCGAGCGGGCCGGCGCGTTCGCCGCGGTGAGCAGCGGCGACAACTCCAACGTCATCGCCGCGCGGGTCGCCAGGGAGTCGTTCGGGGTGCAGCGGGTCGTCGCGCGCATCTACGATCCGCGCCGGGCCGAGGTCTACCAGCGCCTGGGCATACCGACGGTGGCGACGGTGGCCTGGACCGCGGACCAGATGCTGCGCAGGCTGCTGCCCGAGGGTGCGGTGTCATTGTGGCGTGACCCCACCGGCGCGGTCGTGCTGGCCGAGGTGGCCTACTCCGACTCCTGGCTCGGCGAGAAGGTCTGCGACCTGGAGAGCGCGGCGCACACCCGGATCGCGTTCATAGCCCGGCTCGGCGAGGCTGTCATCCCCGGACCTGGCCTGGTGCTCCAGGAGGGCGACGTGGTCAACGTGATCGCCGAGGACAGCAGCCTGGACCGGATAGCCGCCGTTTTCGGGGGGCGCGTGCCGGGGAAGGGAGCCCACTGATGCGAGTCGCCATCGCCGGTGCGGGCGCCGTCGGCCGCTCGATCGCCAAGGAACTGCTGCAGAACGGGCACGAGGTCCTGCTGATCGACAAGGATCCCGCATCGATCAAGGTGCACGGCGTGCCCCGGGCCGAGTGGCTGCTGGCCGACGCGTGCGAGATCAGCGCCCTCGACGACGCGCAGCTCGAGCGGTGCAATGTGGTCATCGCCGCCACCGGCGACGACAAGGCAAACCTCGTGGTGTCCCTGCTGGCCAAGACCGAGTACGGGGTGCCGAGGGTAGTGGCGCGGATCAACCACCCGAACAACGAGTGGCTGTTCAACGAGTCGTGGGGTATCGACGTCGCGGTGTCCACGCCCAGGCTGCTGTCCGCGCTGGTGGAAGAGGCGGTGAGCGTCGGAGACCTGGTTCGGCTCATGACGTTCCGGCAGAGCGAGGCGAGCCTGGTCGAACTGACCATGCCGGCCGACGCACCGCTTGCCGGTGAGCGTGTCGGCAGCATCGGCTGGCCGCCGGACACCGCCCTGGTCGCCATCCTGCGCGACGGCCGGGTCATCGTGCCCGGCGGGGAGGATCCGCTGGAAGCAGGCGACGAGCTGCTGTTCGTCACCAGCCAGGACGTCGAGCAGGAACTCGCCGACCTGCTGGCAGCGGGCCCGGCCGGCGTCACCGGCCAGCCGACCGCGACCTCCGCCTCGCAGTCGGCACCGCCGCAGGATCAGTAGCGCGCTACCTGGTCTCGGTGATCTCCGGCCCGCGCTCGAACGGGTTCAGCGTGTCAGCCTGCTGCTCAGCAAGCTGGCCTTCGAGTGCCTGCCGTGCCTCTTCCGGCAACTGGATGTCGAGCGGTTTGCGCGGCGGCTCGGCGTGCTCGCCGCGCACGACGACGATGTCGGCGAAGATCTCCTCGAGCGGCCCGGCCAGCTCCCGGTCCATCGCCGCCGGGCCGCTGATGAGGCCACGCAGGAACCAGCGCGGGCCGTCCACGCCCATGAAGCGCAACGGCTGCGGCGGCAGCGGCGGATCGCTCGGGGGCTGGGGTGTCACCACAGCGATCAACTCCGGCCCGAACGGCCCGTCCTCTGCGCGGCTGTGTCCGCCTGCCTTGGCGACCTCGTCGGCGATCTCCGGCCGGACCTCGTCCCACAGGCCAGCGCTGCGAGGCGCCGCGAACGGCTGCACTTGCAGACCGCTGTCGCCGTGCACGACGGCGATCGTGACGCCTTCTTCCTCCGACACCAGGACCTGCACGTCGAGGCCCTCCCGCACCGGGATCAGCAGGCTGCCGAAGTCGAGCCGCTCGCCTTCCGGGTACCCGGAGGCGCCGTCCCACGGCCCGCTCAGCGCCTCTGCTGACTGACCGGCCTGCCCGGCCGCGGAGTAGTCGCGCAGCCGGGTCCACGTCTCCGGATCACCAAGGTCGTCCCGCCGAGGGGCGGGCTGGCCGCGCCTGCGAACGTCCTCACCGGCTCCGGCGTCGGCGTCCTCAGCGTCGTCCGCCGTGCCGAATCCCGCATAGTCGTCATCGGGGCCGCCGAACCCTGAATCCTCCTCGTACTCGAGGTCCTCGTCGCCCGAGTATCCGTCGTTATCGTCCTGCGAGTAGCCGTCGTCCTGCGAGTAGCCGTCGTCCTGCGAGAAGCCGGGCTGAGCGGTCTGCCGCCCGGCCTCGTGCTTACCTCCACGGCGCCGTCTGAACACCCCGTACGCACCTCCCCTCCAGCTAGAGCCTATGGCCTGCCGGGGGCGTCGTTCCCTGCTGACGGGTCACCGGTCGTCGCGTATCCGCCCGTGGAGCCGTGCCCACCGCCGCCGCGATGCGAACCCGGCAAGGTACGCACCTCACGGAATACGGGGCGTTCCACGCGCTGGATGACGAGCTGAGCAATCCGGTCTCCCCTATGCAACACCACCGGATGCTCACGGTCGGTATTCAGCAGGATCACCTTGATCTCGCCACGGTACCCGGCATCCACCGTCCCCGGCGCGTTAACGACCGTGACCCCGTGCTGGGCCGCGAGGCCCGACCTCGGGTGCACGAACCCTGCATACCCGTCTGGCAGCGCCACGCACACGCCGGTACCGACCACCGCGCGCTGGCCTGGTGCCAGCTCCACGTCGGCCGCCGCGACCAGGTCCCAGCCAGCGTCGCCAGGGTGGGCGCGCTGTGGCAGCGGCAGATCCGGATCCAGCCGCCTAATCAGGACATCGACATGTCCCGGCTCGCCGCAGCAGGTCATCCGACCATCCTCCGCGTGGCTTGTCTGTGGGCAGGAAGACCGTCCCCGGCCAGACGCTAGCCGCCCGGCCCGCCTGGCCCTCCTGACCCGGCCGACTCGCCGGACCCGGACCGCAGGACGGGCCAGGCATAGGTAATCACCGCGGCCACCGGCACCGCAACGATGGCGCCCGGGATGCCCGCGATTATGGCCCCCACGGCCAGCACGAGGATGATGGCGAGCGGGTGCAGCTTGATGATCCGGCCAACCACGAGCGGCTGGAGCAGGTGACTTTCTATCTGGTTCTCGAGTATCAGGACTGCCAGCAGGATCACCGCCGCCACCCAGCCCTTGGTGGCGAGCGCTACCAGGCAGGCCAGCGCCCCCACCACGAGGATCCCGATGATCGGCACGAACGCGGCCAGGAACACCAGCACGATGAACGGGACCAGCAGCGGCACCCGAAGCAGCCACAGCGCGAGGCCGATGAACAGGGCATGGATCGCCGCGACGGCGATCGTGCCGCGCATGTAGTTCACCAGCGCACGCCAGGCCGAGTCGCCCGCGTGCACCGCCCGCCTGTGGGCCTCCGGCCGGTGCAGCGCGCTGATCAGCCAGGACCAGATCCGGTGCCCGTCCTTGAGCAGGAAGAACGTGATGAACAGCGTCAGGACGAGGTCGGCAAGCACCTCGACCGCGTATTTCCCGCCGGTCAATACCGTGCCGGCCACCTCGGCCTTGTGCTGAGACAGGAACCTGCCGATGTCCTTGGTGATCTGCCCGAGCTTCAGGGCGTTCAGGTGGAACGGCGGTCCGGCCAGTGAGTGCTGCACCTGCACGGCGGTCTTCTGCACCTCTGCCGACAGCGCCGGGTAGTCCGCGCTCACCCTGTTGGCGAACAGCGTGATGGCTCCCGCGATCACCAGCAGCGCAGCCAGGAACGTGCACCAGGTCGCCAGCAGCGGCGGCAGGCCACGCTTCCGCAGCCAGCCGGTGATCGGCTGGAGCAGCGCGGTCAGCAGCATCGCCGCGATGAACGGCAGCACGACCAGGCGCAGCGCGACGGCCAGCCGGAAGGACACGTACACGACCACCGCGACCAGCAGCAGCCGCCACGACCAGGCCGCGAGTTCCTGCAGCAGGCGGGGAACGCCGCTTTGCCGGTCAGCTGCCTCCGCCGCGTCCTGCCGGTGCGCCAGGTCCGGTTCCGTGCCGCCGCGGATGCCGTTGGCAGTGGCTGCCTGGTTGCCCGGGTCCACCCGGCTCAGCAGGCGGCGGACAACGCTGCGCAGTCCGCCCGGGTGAGACGTAGCCGTCTCCTGCTGCTCGTCCGGCACAGCACCGTGCAGGGGCAGCTCAGCCGACTGCGCCGCCGCGTGCGCGCCATCGTCTGCGGCTGTGGGCCCGCCCGGGGGTTGGCCCCCGGGGTCAGCTGTCTCGGGTCCTGGCCATGGCCCCGTCATGCACTCCATGTAACCAACTACGGTGGTCCCATGCACAGTTACCGCGAGCGGCTATCCGCGCCAATCCTGTGGTGGGTGGTCGGGGCGCTGACATTGTTCACGTTCGGGGCGATCGTCTGGACCGGATTTGATCTTGCGATAACGCTCGCGGTGTTCGCCGCGCTCTTCGCGACCGAGGCTGCTTTCCTGCTGAACTGGGGCCGGGCCACGATCGAGGTAAGCCAGGGTCAGCTCAGGGTCGGCAAGGACGTGCTCGCGCTAGCCGACGTCGGCGCGGTCTACCCGCTGGACGAGTCGCAGTTCCGCGCCATGCGCGGCCCCCGCGCGGACCCGCGGGCATACCTGCTGATCAGGCCTTACCTCAAGTACGCGGTCTACGTCGAGGTTCTGGCGGATCCGCGGAACGGCGATCCCGAGGGCCGGGCCCGGCTGAATTCGTCGTGTCCCTACTGGCTCCTGGCGACCAGGCGGCCCGCGGAACTGGCAGCGGCGATTGAGCTTTCGCGCCCCGTGCCCAGGGCCGGCGACCGCGCCGTGGGATGATCAC
Source organism: Streptosporangiaceae bacterium (assembly GCA_030040415.1). Taxonomy (GTDB): domain Bacteria; phylum Actinomycetota; class Actinomycetes; order Streptosporangiales; family Streptosporangiaceae; genus JAJYUU01. Next base: position 6,900 of record JASHTT010000534.1, read on the forward strand.
AGCCGTAGCTGGTAAGGAAAGCCGTGGCTGATAAGCGCGGTGCGAGGAGGTCGGCAGATGGCCGGCAAGAAAGAGAAGGCTAGCGCCGGCTCCCGGGTGATGACCGCCGTGGTCGGCGCCATAGCCGCGTTCGGCACCAAGAAGCTGCTGTTCTTCATCTGGAAGCAGGTCACCGGGAAAGAGCCGCCGGAGCATCCCGAGGACCCGCAGGTGGCCCTCAGCGAGGCGCTCGTCTGGGGGATCCTGGTCAGCGCCAGCGTCCATACCGCCAAGATGCTTGCCACCAGGGCCACGAACCGCCGGTCCAAGGGCAGCCAGCCGCAGGACGGCGACCAGCCGGCTTAGCCGAAGGGCTGCGATGCCCTCGCTGCACGAGATGCAGGGCGGCGCGCCGAATGACCGGGTTGGCGGGACTGAGCGGGCCGGCATTGCCCTACTGTTGGTGCGTGCACGGTAAGAACCGATCCCGGCTGACCTTCAAGATCGCCTACGCAGCCCGCCATCCTGACCGGATAGTCGGCTATGCCCGCCGTCGCGGCCGGGACACCTTGCTGGGGCTGAGCACTCGCGACCACGTCAGCTACTACCGGGCCGTGATGCGCTCGGACACGGCCAAGAGCAGCGATGCGGCCGTCGGCAGCAAGACTCACGAGTCGTGGCTCCAGGTCGGTCAGATGCAGTTCGACTATCTGCTCAGCCACGGGCTCAAGCCCGACATGCGGATGCTCGACATCGGCTGCGGCAACCTGCGGGCCGGCCGGCTGTTCATCGAGTACCTGGACTCGGGCAACTACTACGGCAACGACATTTCGCCCGACATCCTGCTGGCTGCCCAGAAGACAGTCGTCGACTACCGGCT
>JASHTT010000049.1 GCA_030040415.1 Streptosporangiaceae bacterium
GCCGGACCAGGGAGATCATCGAGATCTGCCGCGCCGTCTGGCGGCGCGAGCGCCTCGAGTACTCGGGCAAGCACTACCAGATTCCGCTGCCCGAAGGCGCGGGCACCGGCCTCGGCAAGGCGCTGAAGCTGATCAACCACCCGGTCAGGGAGCGGATCCCGATCATCGTGGCGGCGCTCGGGCCGAAGAACGTGGAATTGGCCGCCGAGCTGGCCGAGGGCTGGGAACCGATCTTCTATTACCCGGAGAAGGCACCCGAGGTGTGGGGCCCCTCGCTGGCCGCCGGCAAGGCCGTGCGGGATCCGGCGCTCGGTCCGCTTGATGTGATCGCGCAGACCGCCCTCGCGATTGGCGAGGACGTCAAGGGCCTGATCGACCTGATCAGGCCCGTCCAGGCGCTGTACATAGGCGGCATGGGCGCCAGGGAGAAGAACTTCTATAACAACCTGGCGGTCCGGTACGGCTACGGCAGCGAGGCCGCCGCCATCCAGGACGCCTACCTCGCCGGCCGCAAGGATGAGGCCGCCGGGCTGATCCCGCAGGAGCTGCTGGAGAGCGTGTCGCTGATCGGGCCGGAGTCTTACGTGGCCGAGCGGGTTGCGGCCATGCGGGAGTCGGGCGTGACCACGCTCAACGTAGCCCCGCTCGCCAGCACGCACGCGGCGCGGGTAGCGCTCATCGAGCAGATCCGCGATCTCGCGGCCTGACACCACCCTCCGCGGCTCGCTCGTTAGTCGGGTGGTCGCTGGCCTGGCTCGTTTCGCGCGCACCGTTCCGGGCACGCCACCGTATGCGGTGGGACGAAGGGAGCGCGATGCGACCATCACTGCGCAAGCAGGGCACCGGGCCGAAGGTGCTGATCGCCGGGGGCGGGTTCGCCGGGTTGTCTGCGTTGCAGGCCCTCGCCCGCACCGGTGCGCGTGTCACCGTCATTGACCGGAACGTCTACAGCACCTTCCAGCCGTTGCTGTACGAGGTGGCGACGGCCGGCCTGACCTCGGCAGACGTGGCGTACCCGCTGTGGAGTGCCACAGGCCGGCGCGGCGCGGCCTTCCGCAAGGGCGAGATGGCCGGCCTCGACACCGACAAGCGGATTGTGACGCTGGCGGCCGGCGAGCAGCTCGAGTACGACTACCTGATCATCGCGACCGGAGTGAGCGCCGCGTTCTTCGGCGTGCCCGGCACCGCCGAGTATGCGCTGAGCCTGTACACCCGGCGCGACGCAGTGGTGCTGCGGAACCGGCTGATGGATGAGCTGGAGCTGCGCAACGAAGGGCTCGCCGATCCCGAACTCGACGTCACTGTCGTCGGCGGCGGAGCCACCGGTGTCGAGCTGTCCGGCACGCTGGCCGAGCTGCGTAACGTGGCCCTTCCGGCGGTCTTCCCGGAAATAGACCGGCAGCTGTTCAAGGTGCGGCTCATCGAGATGGGCCCGGCGCTGCTCTCGCCTTACCACGACAAGCTGCGCCGCTACACCAAGGATCAGCTCGTTGACCGTGGCGTCGAGGTGCTGCTCAATACCGCCATCAAGGAGGTGCGAGCCGGGTCCGTCCTGCTGGCCGACGGCAGTGAGCGGCGCAGCGACATCACCGTGTGGGCGGCTGGCGTATCGGCGCCTGACGCGGGCTGGACCGTCGGCTTGCCGCGCGGCCGGGGCGGCCGGATTGAGGTCGGCGAGGACCTGCGAGTCAGTGGCCAGGACCGGATCTTCGCCGTCGGCGATGTCTGCCTGAACGAGGACAAGCCAGTTGCGCAGCTCGCGCAGCCGGCCCTGCAGCAGGGCAGGCATGCGGGGGAGCAGGTCATCCGCCTGATCGCGGGCCAGCCGACCCGCCAGTTCAAGTACCACGACAAGGGGACCATGGCGACGATCGGGCGCCGGTCAGCCGTCGTGGAACTGCGCGGCGGCGTGCAGCTGCGCGGCACCATCGCCTGGTTTGCCTGGCTGGGCCTGCACCTGATCTACCTGTTGGGTAACAGAAACCGGCTGGTTACGCTCGTCAACCTGTCCTGGCGCTACCTGACCTGGAGCCGTGGCGGCGGCGTCATCCTCGGGGACGACGTCCCGGGCGATGACTGACCCGCGGCGGCCGTGTGGCCGCTCCTGATGCATTTGCGACCGCGGCGGGTAACCGGAATCTGGTTTCGGCTGCAGGGCAAAAGGCCGTCGCGACGTACCACTAGAGTTCCGGTATGCCCGAGATTCATGCTGCCCGCCGTGCCCAAGCCCAGCCCAAGATCGCCGAGAATGGCGCGGACGCCGCGCTGATCACGGTACCCGCGAACGTCCGCTACCTCACCGGACTGGTCAGCTCCAACGCCGCGGTGCTGCTGCCAGCGGACGGCCCTGCCGTGCTCGCCACGGATTCGCGCTACGCCGAGGCTGCCGTGAGAGACTGCCCGGACGTCGAGTTGCTGGTCGAGCGGCAGATCGAGCCAGCCCTGGCGAAGCTCGCTGCCGAGCGCGGCTGGCGCAGGCTGGGGTTCGAGGCGCAGGACGTGACCGTGGAGCGGCGCGATGTGCTGGCGAGTCTGGACGATGGCCCGGAGCTAATGCCGATCGGCCGCGTTGTCGAGGAGCTCAGGATGGTCAAGGACGAGGCCGAGATCGACTTGCTGGCGCGCGCCTGCGCGATCACCAGCGAGGCGTTCGCCAGCGTCCTGGCCGAGGTCAGGCCGGGTCGTACCGAGCGCGAGCTCGCCATCCTGCTGGAGCGCACGATGGTGGACCTGGGCGCCGAGGCTCCGGCCTTCGACACCATCGTCGCTAGCGGTCACAACGGCGCGATCCCGCACCACTCGCCGGGCGGGCGGCCCTTCGCTGCTGGCGACCTGATCACGATCGACTGCGGCGCGCGGTTCGCGGGCTACCACGCCGACATGACGCGAACCGTGGCGCTCGGGGAACCGGCCGGATGGCAGCGCGAGATCTACGAGCTGGTCGCCGCCGCGCAACGTGCGGGCGTGGCGGCTGCTGTTCCGGGCGCCGAGCTGGCCGTCGTCGACGCCACGTCCAGGGACATGATCGCGGCTGCGGGTCACGCGGAGCACTTCCAGCATGGCCTCGGCCACGGGGTGGGTCTCGAGGTGCACGAAGCACCGATGATCGCGGCCAAGCGGACGGGTACACTGTTGGACCGGGTCCCCGTCACCGTCGAGCCAGGCATCTACCTGCCGGGCAGGGGCGGCGTCCGGATTGAGGACACGCTCGTGGTGCGCGCTGGCACCCCGGCGGCGGAGATGCTCACCACGACCACCAAGGACCTGCTCGTCTTGTGACGGGCGCGGGTCCATAGGCATGCAGGAGACAAACAGACGTGGCCACCACCAACGACCTAAAGAACGGCATGACGCTGAGCATCGACGGCCAGCTCTGGAGCGTGGTGGAGTTCCAGCACGTCAAGCCCGGCAAGGGTGGCGCGTTCGTGCGCACCAAGCTGAAGAACGTGCTGTCCGGCAAGGTTGTGGACAGGACGTTCAATGCTGGCGTGCGTGTCGACGTGGCGAACGTCGACAAGCGCGAGATGCAGTACCTGTACCGGGAGGGCGACGACTTCGTCTTCATGGACACGCAGGACTACGACCAGCCGCACATCCCGGCGTCGGTTGTCGGCGATGCTGCTAACTACCTGCTCGAAGAGCAGATGGCGGTGGTCGCGTTCAACGACGGCACCCCGCTGTACATCGAACTGCCAGCCGCGGTCGAGCTGACCGTGAGCCACACCGACCCTGGCCTGCAAGGCGACAGGTCCACTGGCGGCACCAAGCCGGCCACGCTGGAGACCGGAGCGCAGATCCAGGTACCGCTGTTCATCACGACCGGCGAGAAGATTCGCGTCGATACGCGGTCCGGCGACTACCTGGGCAGGGCCTGAGCCGCCGCGGCCGCGGCGACTGCCCGGCTGTTGTCATGGCTGCCCGCAGCAAGGCCCGCAAGCGGGCGCTCGACATCCTGTTCGAGGCGGAGATCAGGGGTGAGCCGGTTCTTGATCTGCTCAGCGCGCGCACCCAGGAGGCGGAACTGGCCAGGGCGGGTGATCCGCCGCACCCCCCGCTGGTCCCCGGCTACGCCGCTGAACTGGTCCGCGGTGTGCACGAGCACGCCGCGCAGATAGACGCGCTGCTGAGCGAGAATGCGCAAGGCTGGACCCTCGATCGGATGCCGGCGGTAGACAGAAATGTGCTGCGGATCGGCGCCTACGAGTTGCTGTGGCGCGACGATGTGCCGGACTCGGTGGCGATCAGTGAGGCTGTCGTACTCGCGGGTCAGCTGTCGACCGACGACTCGCCGTCTTTCGTGAACGGGCTGCTGGCCAGGCTGCTGGAACTGAAGCCGACCCTGGTGCTGTAGCGGCGGCGTTGGGCCGGTCCGCCGTCCGCCCTGGGCACGCGAGCACCGTACTCGGCATTATGTTCGATTGTCAGCACGGTGCGCTACAGTCGGCTCAGGTGTTGCGAGCGGCGTACTGGCGGCGGGTGGTTCATGGACGACACCGGGTGCCACATCCTGCACGTGGACATGGACGCGTTCTATGCCAGCGTCGAGGTCAGGGACCGGCCGGAACTGGCTGGGCGACCGGTGATCGTGGGCGGCGCATCCGGCCGCAGCGTCGTGCTGTCGGCGACCTATCCGGCTCGCGCGTTCGGCGTCCGCTCGGCTATGCCAATGTCCCAGGCGCTGCGGCTATGCCCGCAGGCCACCGTGATACCACCGCGACACGCCTTGTACGGCGCTGTGTCCAAGGAGGTCATGGCGATCTTCAGGTCGGTGACCCCGCTTGTCCAGCCGCTTTCCCTGGACGAGGCCTTTCTCGATGTCTCGGGTGCCAGGCGGCTGCTTGGCTCGCCGAGCGCCATCGCCGAGCTGATCAGGCGGCAGGTGGCAGAGCAGCAGCAGATCACCTGCTCGGTGGGCGTCGCGCCGAACAATTTCCTCGCGAAACTGGGCTCCGTACGGTGCAAGCCGGACGGGCTGCTGGTCATACCGGCCGCCGGCGTGCTGGAGTTTCTGCATCCGCTGCCGGTGTCCGCCCTGTGGGGTGTCGGGGCCAAGACCGGCAGCGCGCTGCGGCGGCTCGGCCTGCTGACAGTCGGTGACGTTGCCCGCGCTCCGGTCAGCTCGCTCGAGGCCGAGATCGGCAAGGCTGCAGCCGCCCACCTGCACGCGCTCGCCTGGGGCCGGGATGACCGCGACGTGCAAAGCGTGGTGGCAGAGAAGAGCGTCGGCGCGGAGGAGACATTTGACGTCGACCAGGACGACCCGGCGGTCATCAGGCGGGAGTTGTTGCGGCTGTCGCGGCGCACCGCGGGCGCTCTTCGTTCGTCGGGCCACGCGGCGCGGACGATCGTGGTCAAGTTGCGGAAGGCAGACTTCAAGACGATCACCCGGTCGCGCACGCTGCCGGAGCCCACCAGCGAGACGCAGCTCATCTACGCGACTGCCTGCGCGCTGTACGAGGCCTCGGGGCTAAGCACGCAGGCCAGGCTCCGTCTTGTGGGGGTTCGGGCAACGGGCCTGGTCCCGGCCACGGCGTCCGGAACCCAGCTGGTGCTCGGCGATTCGAGGGCGTCGTGGCGCGACGCCGAGTCGGCCGTGGACGCGATCGCTGGCAAATTCGGCAGCGACGCGGTTCGCCCGGCGTCCCTGGTGCGCCGTCCAGTCAGAGACTGAAGCCCCGGCGCGGGGCGAATTGGGCATAGCTCAGCAGCGGGCGTAGCGTTGAGATTGCGCTTTAGACCCCCGCTGACGTGTACCCTTCCACAGTGCGCCCCAGCGCTCGTATTGTGGAAGTAATGCAGTAAGGGCCTGAGGCGACGAGCTAGGCCGAGTTCGCGGGAGGCACGGTGCCGCTCTCTGAGCACGAGCAGCGTCAGCTCGAGCAGATTGAGCAGGCGCTCTACGCCGAACATCCGAGGCTGGCCAGGATCATGCGGGCAAAAGACCCGAAGGTCCACTATCGACGCAGAGTGGTCCAGGCAGCCATCTGCTTCCTCGCCGGGGTCGCGATGGTAGCGACAGGTTTCGTATTCCGGTACATCGGCCTGGAGATAGCTGGCTTTGTCCTGCTGCTTGGCAGCGTGCTGTGGGCGGTGGCCAGTTACCGCCGGATGGCCGGCGTCCTTGTCGGCCGCACCGGGGGGCGCCGCCGTCGCCGCGACCGCCGGGCCGTCAACCGGGCAGATGGCGGCATGATGGAGCGTCTCGAGGCGCGCTGGCGCCGCCGGCAGGAGCGCGGCGGCCGGTAACGGCCTGGCGCCTAGCTAGATGACCGGTGCGCAACCGAGTTCCTGACCTGCCGGCGAACCGTGGGCCATGGCGCGTCTAGCCAGCCGAGGTATTCGCCTGTCCGCTGCACCCCGCGCCAGCCTGCCGCGAGTGTCGATGCCGGGAACAGCCGGGCGCGAAGCCGCTGGGACCACGGCGCCCGAGCGGCCACAGCCTGGCGGACGGTGCGCACGTCGGGGCGCAAGCCCGTTGCTGGCCGCGCCGAGGCTGCATAGCGGGCGCGCTCCTCGGCGGCGCCGATCCTGCTGACAGCATCGCGGGCAGCCTGGTCCAGGCCAGCTTCGCCTGCGATGCGCCGGACGAAGGCGCGCGGCGACTCGCTCGGCTGGCGGGATATCCCGTAATCGGCGAGGTCGTCCGCCATCTCCTGCCACGCGGCGTGAGCCAGGGCGGCATCGCCCGAGGCGGCTCGCCAACGCCTGCGCCTGGTCGCTACCCTGGCGACGGCAGGGCAGACCAGCGCTAGCAACAGCAAGATCGGTATTAGTGCCTCCCACGGGAATCCCGATCCCCGGCGGGCCGACGACGTAGCTGTACCACTGGACAGGCCAGAAAGCTTGGTGTTCCTGCCGGGCTTGATGCGCCCTGTGCTGCCCTTGCCAAGGTTGCCCGTCGGATTGCCGGCAATCGGGCTGACACTGGGCGGCGGGGCTCCGAGACTCGCGTAAGGCGGCACCACCGCAGTGCCCTGGCCTGCCGATCCGCTGGGCGTCGGCTCGAGCCGCACCCAGCCGATGCGCGGCACGAAAACCTCGGGCCACGCGTGCGCGTCACGCGTGGTGACCACCCAGGTGTGGTGGCTTCCTGGCGTGCCAGCCGTGTATCCCGTAGCGATCCTGGTGGGGATGCCGATCAGCCGTGCGAGTACGGCGAACGCCCAGGAGAACTGCTGGCAGGCACCAGACCTGTGCTTAGTGAGGAAGTCAAGCAGCCAGCCGGACGACGCCGGCAGGCCGGGCTTGAGGCTGTAGGTGAAGTTGGCCAGGAACCAGTCCTGCAAGTGCGTCGCTTTCTGGAACGGTGTGCCGGTCCCGGCGACCTTGACGGCTATCTGCTTGAGCTTGCTCGCGTCAGGTCCGTTGTAGCCGGTGTAACCTTTCACGGCCCAGGCCGGCGCCGGTGCCGTGGTGTCGAGTTCGGCTGTCGTCGGGTCGACCTCCAGGCTTGTCACCGCGTACTTCAGCCCGCCCAGCGTTAGCGAGGAGAAGACGGTCAGCGACCCGCCGTACTCGTACCAGCCCGCGCCGTTAACCTTCAGCTGGACCGGGGCGTACGGCGCCGGAAGATATGCGTTCCCTCGCTGGCTGTCGGCGACGACGACGTCCGTCGTGACCTTGACGGCCCGGACACCCTTCGTCAGGCCCGGGACGCTGACCGGGAGCGCTTTGCCGAAGCTGACCGGGCGGTAACCGTGCATCACCGGCTGCCAGTCGTTCTGCTTCGCGTCGTAGTTCAGCGCGTAGACCTGCAGGTACTGGTCCTGCGGGCTGGCGGCGGTCGTGGTGTACGACAACACATTTTGCGGGCTGGTGAGAGACAGCTGGTCCTGGACGGTCAGCAACGGGCTCACCGAGCCGATGCTGCCGCTGCTACCGCCCGGTCCGTTTCCGCTGCCGGTGCCCGATGTGGCGAACAGGTCACGGACCTGCAGGCTGGGGAGCACGAGCGGGACAAGGATCGCTAGGCAGACGGCCGCCAGGCCGATGCGACGGCCTGACGCAGCGATGTCCCGGGTGTCCGGGCCGGGCCCGGCCTCGTCGCCGGACTGCACGTAGCGGAACGAAACCAGGCGGCCCCAGATGCGCAACCGTTCTCGTCCGTCGGTGGCGAGGAGCATCAGGAAAGCGGCCAGCCCGATTGCGAAAGTGATCGACTGCCCCAGGCCGAAGTTCTTCAGGTTGCTGGCCACTGGGACGCTGAACAGCGCGAGCAAGGGCAGTCCGGCGATGGCTGGGCGCCGGAACGACACTGCCAAAATATCAACCAAAATAGCGATAAGCCCGATACCGGCGGCGGCGAAGAAGCTGACCGACAGGGGGTCCAGAATCGGCGGCAGGTAGTGGAACTGCGACGTTGCCTCAGAAGGCAGCTTCGCGAGCGCTGCCAGCGACTTGCTGGTCGGTATGACCCAGCCGACCGACTCGGCATGCGCGAACACCAGGTTCAGGTAGATCAGCATGATCGCTAGGTAGGTGACCAGCGACGCTATCCAGCGCAGCCGCCCGGCCAGCGCGCACGTCACGACCAGCGCGAGGATCAGCAGCGCACCGACTCGCGGGTACCAGCTGCTGGCGGTGAACATGGGCACGATAGCGATGAGCGCGCTAAGCCCCGCGGCCACTGCCGACTTAGTCACCGAGAGCCTGGTCAGCACGCCGGCCACGGCAGCGCAGGTTATCGCGCCGATTCCGGCCAGCAGCCAGCCGCTGCCGGAGATGACGGCGTTGAGTGACAGCGACGCGGCGAGCACGGCAACCGCTGCAGTGATCGATAGCCGGGGGTTCATGTCAGCTCTCCATGGTGCCCGGATGGCTGGGCAATGCCACCGCGGGTACGAGCATCTCCGCGCCGCGCGGCAGCCGCTGCCAGGCTGCGGCGAGCGGCGTACTCGCGTCGACGGTAACCACGTGCCAGCCGGACTCGCGCAGGACGCGCCCGGCCGCGGCGGTTTCGGTGGCATCAGCCCCGTCGGCGGCGGGCGACCTTCGGTCGGCCACCGCAGCCAGCCGCTGCTGCGAGCTGCCGGCAGAATCGTGATCACCGCCAGGCCGGCCAGCATCGGGCGCATCGCTGCCCGCGCCGCCAGCCGGGCGCGCCCGCTCCTGATCCGCCCATGTGGACACGGCGAGCAGCAGAGCTATCGCCTGACTGCCCTCCGTGCGGCAGGCCGCGAGCTGCTCGGCTTCCGCGACGGAGATCCGCCCGGCAACCGCCACGATCACACCGGACCCCGACGCCCGCAGCTGCCTGATCGCGGCCGACAGGTCACGTCGCGCCGATGGCCTGATGACGGCGAGCGAATCGAGCAGGGCGTCCTGGAAGAACGGGCCACCCTTGACGACCTGGCTTTCGGTGATCAGCTGGCCGGTCAGGCCCTCCTGCGAGATGTGCACGCCGACCGACGCAGCTGCGCTCACTGCGTACTCGAATGAGGATGCCGCACCACTGCCCATGTGGGCAGTGGACCGGGCGTCCAGCAAGATAGTGGCGCGGTTGCGCCACCGCTGCTCTTCCCGGCGCACCATCAGCTCGCCATACCGGGCTGTCGACCGCCAGTGCACCCGGCGCATGTCGTCTCCGTCCCGATAGGCGCGCGGGATAACGTCGTCCTCGCCGGCCGTTGAGGCTAGCCGCGAGCTGCCTTCGCCTTCCCCTGCCCAAGAGCGGCTGATCACCGTCCGAGCCAGCGGCACAACCCGCGGTGTCACCACGAACGTGGTCCGCGCGCTGAACGAGCGGCCAAGCTCGACCAGCCCGAAGCTATCGGCGAGGCGGAGCTGGAGCGGGCCGATCTCAAACCGGCCGCGCAGGTCGGAGCGGAGGGGGTAGGTCAGCTCACGGACGCCATTCCGCTCGATCCTGTCCAGCACGTACCTGGGCCGCGTGCCGAGCGCGTACGGCACTGTGTCTTCGGCGAGCATCAGCCCGGATGGCAGCCGGGAGACGTTCTCGACCCGCAAGGTGACGGTCGCGACATGCCCGACCGGAACGCGTGGCGGGTTGATCCTGCGTACGCAGCTGAGCCGGTACTGGGCCCGGCGAGCGGCAAAGGCGGCGAGCAGGGGCAGCGCGACCAGGGCGATGCCCACGCACAGCAGTCCGTGCTCGCCGAGCAGGTACCCGGCGATTGCCGACGCGGCGCCCGCGGCAAGGAATGACGTGCCGCGGGTTGTCATCCCGGCCAGCCATGACGTCCGCATCCGAGCCTTCCTTCCGCACTCCCGGCGGCTGCGCTACTTACCTGGCAGCGGCAGCCTCTGCACTATGCCCGCGAGGACCTGGTGCGGCAGCTCGCGGCCGACCATTGCCTCGGCGCTCGGTAGCAGCCGGTGTGCTATCACCGGCACCGCGAGCGACTGCACGTCGTCGGGTATCACGAAGTCGCGCTCATCGAGGGCGGCGTGCGCCCGACTTGCCCGCAGGAGGTGCAGGGCGGCCCTCGGTGAGGCACCGAGGCGGAGCTCTGCCGAGGATCTCGTCGCGTTCACCAGGTCGATGATGTACTGGCGGATCGCCGTGGAGACATGCACTTCCCGGACGGCGGCGACGAGCGCGCGCACGTCGCTAGCGTGCGCGACCGGCTTCAGCTCATCGAGCGGCGAGCTTGAGCCGTGCCAGTCGAGCATCGACAGCTCGGACTGACGATCCGGGTAACCGATCGAGATGCGAGCCATGAACCTGTCGCGCTGTGCTTCGGGCAGCGGGTAGGTGCCTTCCATCTCGACCGGGTTCTGCGTCGCGATGACCATGAAGGGCGGCTGCAACGGGTAAGTCTTGCCGTCGACGGTGACCTGCCGCTCTTCCATGGACTCGAGCAGTGCGGACTGCGTTTTCGGGGACGCCCTGTTGATCTCGTCACCGAGCACGATGTTGGCGAAGACGGGGCCTGGCTTGAATTCGAACTCACGCAGTTCCTGGTTGAACGCGCTGACGCCGGTGATGTCGCTCGGCAGCAGGTCGGGCGTGAACTGGACACGGCGGACCGAGCAGTCGATGGACCTGGCCAGAGCCTTGGCTAGCTGCGTCTTGCCCACCCCGGGCACGTCCTCGATCAGGATGTGGCCCTCGGCCAGCAACACGGTCAGGGCCAGCCGCACTGCCTCTGGCTTGCCGGAGATCACGGTCTGCACGGCGGCGCTGACCTGCTGGGCGATGGCCACGAGTTCGTCGAGCGTTCGGTCCGCGTGCTGCTCGGTGTCCGTGACCACTTGCCCTCCTGGCAGCCATTCCCCGTAGCGATTATCACGCCTGGCCTGGCACAGCGCACCGTCGCGGCGCACGTCCCGTGCGTTCAGACATTACGTCTGTGTATATCTCGGCCGCGATTCCGCGCCCATATCGGGGCCATAACACTGCGGCGACGACTTCAAACAGGCCCGCTCCACTCCGCACCACCCCTGTGAGCAGGCGAATCCGACGCGAATTAGGTGGCACGCGAGTTTGCTGAGATTGACGGTGGGGGATAGTGGAGTACAGTGGTGGCCAGTGGTCGCAATTGGGTGACGTGGGAGCGCCTGTGTGGCGCCTAGTGGGGACTTGGGGAGGTGAGGCGGGGTGTTCCTCGGCACCCACACGCCTCGCCTTGACGAGAAGGGTCGCCTGATCCTCCCGGCGAAGTACCGGGATGAGCTGTCCGCGGGGCTCGTCCTGACCAAGGGCCAGGAACGGTGCCTGTACGTCTTCCCCGCGCAGGAGTTCAGCCGGATCACCGAGGGGCTCCGGACGGCTCCGGTCACCGCCAAGGCGGTGCGCGACTACAGCAGGGTCTTCTTCGCGAGTGCTTCCGATGAGGAACTCGACCGGCAGGGTCGCATCACCATCCCGCCCAGCCTGCGGGAGTACGCGGGCTTGCAACGCGATTGCGTAGTGATCGGCGCCAACGCACGGCTAGAGATCTGGGACGCAGCGGCCTGGGCGAGCTATCTGGACCAGCAGGAGGACGCGTTCTCCGGCGCGTCGGAGGAGGTGCTGCCCGGAGTGCTGTAACACCGCCGGATGCCCGGCGAAGCCTCCGACCGACACGACGGACCGCGACCGGCTGACGTCACTTCCCCGGCGTCAGGCGGAATCTGGCCCGGTTCGATGGAGTGCGGATGGGGGCCTGGCCGGGCATCCGGCCGACAGGCGGAGAGACGTCCGAGGGGGCAGGGTGGCAACTGCGCACGTGCCGGTCATGCTGGACCGGGTTCTCGAGTTGTTCGAGCCTGCCATCCGAGACGCCGGCGCCACGCTCGTCGATGCGACGCTTGGCCGAGCCGGCCACGCCAACGCACTGCTTGCCGCGCATCCAGGGCTGCGCCTGATTGGCATCGACACCGACGCTGCGGCCGTGCATGAGTCGCGCGAGGTGCTGGCGGCCTACGCGGACCGCGTCAGCCTCTTCCAGGCCGTCTACGACGAACTTCCGCAGATCCTGGCCGCGGTCGGGCTGACGGCCGTGCAAGGCGTCCTGTTCGACCTCGGCGTATCTTCTCCGCAGCTAGACGACGCGAGCCGCGGATTCGCCTACGCTCAGGACGCCCCGCTCGACATGCGAATGAACACGGCAAGTCGGCTGACGGCTGCCGACGTGCTCAATACCTACCCAGCCGAGCGGCTCGCCAGGGTGCTGCGCGAATACGGCGAGGAGCGCTTCGCGCGCCGGATCGCCGACGCGGTGGTGCGGGAACGTGCGCTGGCGCCGCTGGAGTCCACAGCACGGCTCGTCGAGATCGTGCGTGCGTCAATCCCCGCGCCCGCTCGGCGGTCCGGCGGCAATCCGGCCAAGCGGACCTTCCAGGCACTGCGGATCGAGGTCAACGGCGAGCTTGACGCACTGCACGCGGCACTGCCCGCAGCGCTCGACGCCGTCGCCGTCGGCGGCAGGATCGTCGCGCTCGCATACCACTCGCTGGAGGACCGTGCCGTCAAGCAGGCGTTCGCTGCGCGGGCGGTTGACCGCACGCCTCGGGGCCTTCCGGTCAGCCTCGCCGACAGCCAGCCGACGTTCGTGCTGCTGACCAGGGGCGCACAGCAGCCGACGCCGGACGAGGTGGCGGCGAATCCGCGAGCCGCGTCTGCCAGGCTCCGCGCCGCGGAACGAGTGAGGGCGGCGGCATGACGGTATCCGGGCAGGCCGCGACCACTAGCACAAGACCAAACCGAACAGGGAGAGGCGACTTAGTCGGATGAGCGACAAGCCAACCGGAGTCCAGGACGCCGGGCGCCAGGGCCTGCCGCGGGCCGGCACCAAAGCACGCAAGACCGGGCCCGGCACCAGCAGGTCGGCGCGCCAGGCCGCGCGTCGAAGGCGGGTAGCGGGTGGGCTTGGCCGGTCGTCGCGGCGCTGGCGTCGAGCACGCCGCACATCGGGTGCCCGTCGAGCGACCGGGCCAGGTACAACAGGCCGGCGCATTCGGCGATGACCGGGGCCCCCGCCTGGGCCAGCGCCGCCACCTGTGTCCGCAGCCGCACGTTGGCCGACAGGTCAGCGGCGTGCTCCTCGGGGAAGCCGCCTCCGATGACGAGGCCGTCTACTCCGTCGGGAAGTTGCTCGTCGCGCAGCGGGTCGAAGCGCACGACCTCGGCGCCCGCCGCCTCGAGCAGTTCGGGATGCTCGGCGTATCCGAACGTGAAAGCTTTGCCGCCCGCGAAGGCGATGCGAGGGCGGGGAAGAGAAGGGACGGTACGTTCGGGCGAAATATCTTTATTTTCCCCCAGCGGACCCGCGGTGCGCGCGAGCCGCACCACCGCATCGAGATCAACGCTGTCGGCGACGATCGAGGTGAGCGCGCCGACCGCGGCGGCGGCGGGGCCACCGAACTCCGACGCCGGGATGAGCCCGAGGTGGCGGGATGGCACCGTGAGG